>JAGNPP010000027.1 GCA_017989575.1 Chryseobacterium sp. | reverse complement strand
AAAAACACGCCCGAAAAGCGTGAATTAATTTTTAATTTTGGGAGTCGACAAACTCGAATCCTTTATTTTCAAGGTCAAATTTAAGAATCGCCATTCTTGCAAAAACGCCGTTCTGCATTTGTTTGAAGATTCTGGACCTTTCACATTCCACCAATTCTGAATCAATTTCCACACCTCTGTTGATTGGCGCTGGATGCATAATGATTGCGTTTGGTTTCATTTTCTTTTCTCTTTCCTTTGTTAAACCGAATTTCTTAAGATAATCTTCAGACTTGAAGTTGAAAGTTCTCTCGTGACGCTCGTGCTGGATTCTTAGCAACATCAAAACATCCACTTCCTTTACCAAATCATCGAACTGCATATAGGTTCCGTTGACCAACATTCCTTCGTCAAACCAGAATTCCGGTCCCGAGAAATAGACTTTTGCGCCCATTCTCCTGAACAATCCTGCGCCTGAATTTGCAACTCGGCTGTGTTTTACATCACCAACGATTCCAATCTTCAAACCTTCAATCTTTCCAAATTCCTGAATGATGGTCAAAGCGTCCAAAAGCGCCTGTGAAGGATGACTTCCAACGCCGTCGCCTGCATTGACGATACTTAGTTTCGCATCCTGAAGCTGGTCGTAATATCTTTTTTCAGAATGTCTGATAACCGCCACTTCCACCCCGATAGCTTCCAAAGTTTTAATCGTATCAAGCATTGTTTCGCCTTTTGCGATGGAGCTTTTATCAGCCTCAAAATCGATGACATGAAGTCCAAGTTTCTTCTCAGCTACTTCAAAACTTGTTTTGGTTCTGGTGCTATTCTCAAAAAAGAGGTTCGCGGCGAAAACATCACCTTTAATTTTGCTGACTTTACCATCTGCAAACTGCTGTGCTTCCTGTAAAATTTTCTCTATACTCTCCGTGGAGACGCGTGCAAGCTTAATCATATCTGAAATTTTTAAATAAAAAAAACGAAGCCTAAAAGACTTCGTTAAATATAAAAAATATTGTTGTTGTCGGCAAATTTGCCAAACACTATTGTCGCTAAATTCTGTACCAGATTCATTGGGTGCAAAGATACCAATATTTTCGATATGATGAAATCTTATTCATACTTTTTTATAATAATTAGCTGATAGCAATTAGCTTTTTGCTGTTGGCTTTCCATTCTATACTTTAAGTCTACGAACAATTCGAACTTACAAAAATGTATGAATAAATTATTATAAGTATTTAAATTAATGAACTTCTGCGCTTAAAATTTCTACAATCAAATATTTTCTTTACTTTTGAAAGATTGACAAATACATGAAACTATTTAAACATATATTTTTAACTATTAAAGCATTGCTTTTTAAGCCAATCGCCAAAAGCTAATTGCTATCAGCCATTTAATATTATGAGTTTGGACAAAAAAGACAAATTAATTCTCTCGCTTCTTCAGGAAGATTCTACGCTATCGGTAAAGGAAATCTCCGAAAAAATCGGACTGACTTTCACGCCGACCTACGAGCGTATCAAAAACCTTGAAAAAAGTGGCGTTGTAGAAAAATATGTTGCCCTGCTCAACCGCGAAAAACTCGGAATCAATATCGTTGTTTACTGTAATGTTCGTCTTAAAGAACAGTCTCAAAACACGCTTAAAGATTTCGAAAATTACATCTCAAAATATGATGAAGTGCAAGAAATCATCAGTCTTTCCGGCGAATATGATTATCAATTGAAAATCTTAGCAAACGACATTTATTCCTACAACAACTTCGCTGTGAATGTCATTTCAAACAGTCCTCACATCGGGCAATATCACAGTTCTATCGTTTTGGCTGAAGTGAAAAAATCAACCAAATTTAAGTTGGATTAAAGTTTTTTAATCGCAAAGGCGCGAAAGGTTTAAAAAGTAGGCCTGCTGAAAGTCGCAAAAGAAAACCTTCGATTTACATCATTCCAATTAACTTAAAACTTTGCGGCTTAAAACATCAAGTTTAATTAAATCTTGCGGCTTTGCGATATTTTTCAACCCAATAATTTATCTCTCACTTTATTGAATTGATATTCGATTTCGTCGAGGCAAAGGTTTCCCAAACTGCCTTGATGAGAATGGTTAAGCTCTTTATAATCATATTCAAACAAGCTATTGTCAATTTCCTGACCGATTTGGATGTAAGCATCTCGGAATGATTTTCCATTCTTCACTTCTTCGTTGATTTTCTCCACGCTGAAGATATATTTGTATTTTTCGTCATCCAAAATATTATTTTTCACTTCGATATTTGGAAGCGTATAAATCAGGATTTCGAGACATTCTTTCAAAGAATCGATGGCTGGGAAAAGAATTTCTTTCGTCAATTGCAAATCTCTGTGATAACCTGAAGGCAAATTATTCGTCACCAAAACCAATTCATTTGGTAAAGCCTGAATTCTGTTGCATCTCGCTCTTACCAATTCGAAAATATCCGGATTTTTCTTGTGTGGCATAATGCTGCTTCCAGTCGTAAATTCCTTCGGAAAGCTGATGAAATCAAAGTTCTGACTTAAATAAAGACAAACATCGTAAGAGAATTTGCCTAAAGTTCCAGCCAAAACCGACAATGAATTGGCCAATAATTTTTCTGATTTCCCACGTGTCATTTGGGCATAAACCACATTATGATTCAGAGTTCTGAAACCGAGTTTGTAAGTCGTACTTTCTCTGTCAATCGGGAACGACGAACCGTAGCCAGCGGCCGAGCCTAATGGATTTTTATTAATGATATTCTTTGTTGCAAACAGCAATTCCAAATCATCCACCAAAGATTCTGCATACGCGCCAAACCACAATCCGAAAGACGACGGCATCGCCACCTGCAAATGCGTGTAACCAGGCAACAAAACGTCTTTATGAAGATTGGCTTTGTCTTTCAGGATTTGAAAAAATGAATCGGTCAGTTCTGTGATTTCTCTGATTTCGTCAATTAGATATAATTTGATATCCGTCAAAACCTGGTCGTTTCTTGACCTTGCGGTGTGGATTTTCTTACCAGTTTCGCCCAATTTTTCGATGAGGATATTTTCGATTTGGGAATGGATGTCTTCTGCAGTTTTATCGATTTCGAAAGTTTCTTTTTCGATTTCAGAAAGAACTTCTTCCAAAACTGCCACAATTGCCTGCTCTTCATCCAGTCGAATCAATCCAACTTCTGCGAGCATTTTTGCGTGGGCGATGGAGCCCAACACATCGTATTTTGCCAATCTGTCGTCAAAATCCAGGTCTTTCCCGACCGTGAATTTTGTAACCAAATCATTGGTTGTCGTATTGTCTTTTTGCCAGATTTTTTTCATTTTAATAATTTTTAGAAATTAGATTTCAGAGGTTAGAAGTTAGATTCCAATTGGTTTTCTAATATCTAATTTCTCAATTCTAACTTCTGTTAAAGAACTTTCTCTAATATTTTGATGTAAACATCGATGCCTTCTCGGATTTCGTCGATGTAAATAAATTCGTCCGCGGTGTGCGAACGTAAGCTGTCGCCTGGACCCAACTTGACCGATGTGCACGGAATAATCGCCTGGTCCGAGGAAGTCGGCGAACCGTAAGTTGTCCTGCCCAACGCCAATCCAGCCTGAACGAATGGATGGTTGACATCGATTTTTGAGGAATTGAGACGGAAAGACCTCGGTGTCAGTTTTGATTTCATCTGCGACTGGATGATTTCGAAAACTTCGCGATTCGTATATTCGTCTGTCACACGGACATCCAATGTGAAATTGCATTTTTCGGGAACCACATTATGTTGCGTTCCTGCGTTGAGAACTGACAAAGTCACTTTCACTTCGCCCAAATAATCTGAAACTTTCGGGAATTTGAAATCGAGGATATTTTGCAAATCCTTCATACATTTCACAATCGCATTATCATCGTTCGGATGTGCGGCGTGAGAAGGCGTTCCCAGCATTTCACCATCGATGACGAGCAAACCTTTTTCTGCGATTGCGAGATTCATTTTTGTAGGTTCGCCGACGATTGCCAATTCTACGTTCGGAAGTTGTGGAAATAATGCTTCGATGCCGTCTAAACCTGAGATTTCTTCTTCGGCTGTCAATGCAATTACGAGATTGTGCGACAAATCTTCGGCTTCATAAAAATAAAGAAACGTTTGCGCCATCGCCACCAAAGATGCGCCCGCATCGTTGCTTCCCAAACCGAATAATTTGCCGTCTTTTTCCACTGGAATGAACGGGTCCAAAGTGTATGCTTTGTTTGGTTTTACTGTGTCGTGGTGCGTGTTGAGGAGAATCGATGGTTTGCCGGCGTCAAAATGCTTATTGGTTGCCCAGATGTTATTTTTGAATCGGTTGACCGTCAATTGATGCTCATTGAAAAAACCTTCTATAATAAGCGAAGCGTTGTATTCGTCGCGGCTCATAGATGGTGTTGCAATGAGTTTTTTCAATAATTTGACGGCGTTTTCCGCAAGTTCTTCTCTACTAAAGACAGATTTTAGTTCCTTCATTTCCTTGTTTTATTTGGTCTGACAGTTTTTTCTCGTTAATCAAAGACACTTTCTGAACGCCGTTTTCTTTGGCTTTGAAAGCATTTTCGAGTTTTGGTAAAATTCCTTTGTGGAGTTTTCCTTGTGATTTTAATTCTGAAAATTCATTTTTATTAATGGTTTTAAGATTTGAATTTTCGTCTTCCACATTTTCCAAAACCCCGTTTTTATCGAAGCAGAATAACAATTCTGTCTCGAAATTTTTTGACAAAGCCTGAGCAATAGTTCCGGCAATCGTGTCTGCGTTGGTGTTTAACAGATTTCCTTTTTTATCGTGAGTGATTGCAGAAAACACCGGAACCAGACCCAGATTTATCATATTTGTAATCAATTCGTGATTGATACTTTTTTCATTAATATCGCCAACAAATCCAAAATTAATGGTTGGATGCTGGCGTTTTTCAGCTTGAATCAGATTCCCATCTGCACCAGAAAACCCCATCGCATTGCAATTGAAACTCTGCAGTTTTGCCACAATATTTTTATTGATTCTTCCTGCATAAACCATTGTCACGAGCTTCAACGTTTTTTTGTTGGTAATCCTGCGACCATCAATCATCGTCTGCGTGATTTTCAGTTTTTCCGCTAGAATTTCTGCAATCTTTCCACCGCCGTGAATCAGGATTTTGGCACCTTCGATTTGAGAAAATTGCTGAAGAAAAGCTTTCAATGATTTTTTGTCATCGATTAAAGCGCCTCCGATTTTTATGATGTGTAGTTTTTGCATTATTTGTTTAATTTACGCATCGATTGATTTGTAGTCATTCAAGTTGAACCCTTCGGGTTCGAATTTTTGTTGGTTTGCAGACCATAGGTTTCACCTACGGCTATTCAAATTAAACCCTTCAGGGTTATCAATTATTTTAATTTGTCTAAAATTTCACTAAAAACCACTTGAGCAGAAAAGATTCTGTTTTTTGCTTGTTGATATATGATTGAGTTTTCGCCATCCATCACTTCATCACTCAATTCAAGATTTCTACGGACTGGAAGGCAATGCATCACTTTTGCATCGTTTGTCAATGCTAATTTTTCATTGGTCAGCATCCAGTTTTCTTCAACTTTCGGCATCGCCGTATAATCTTCAAACGACGACCAGTTTTTCACGTACACAAAATCTGCATCTTTCAACGCTTCATTCTGATTGTGAATTACTTTCGTATCTTTTGTAAAATTTTTATCCAAATCGTAACCTTCCGGATTTGCAATCACCAAATCAACATCCATTTGTTGCATCCATTCTGTAAAGGAGTTTCCGACAGCTTGCGCAATCGGTTTGATGTGAGGCGCCCAAGTTAAAACGACTTTTGGCTTTCTGTTTTCTGTCCAATTTTCTGTGATTGTGATGCAATCAGCAAGACTTTGTAATGGATGACGCGTCGCAGATTCCAAAGAAACCACCGGAACTTTGGCGTGTTTCAAAAACTGACTTAGAATACTTTCGTTCACGTCGTCTTCTTTGCTTTTCATTCCTGCGAAACATCTTACCGCGATGATATCACAATATTGATTCAGAACTTCTATTGCATCTTTGATATGTTCTACTGTATCGCCATTCATCACAGTTCCGTCAGCGAATTCCAGATTCCAGGCTTCTTGTGCGGCGTTGAGCGTTAGGACATTTAATCCTAAATTTTGAGCCGCAATTTGGGAACTCAATCTTGTTCTAAGACTTGAATTGAGGAAAACCAAACCAATCGTTTTTCCATTTCCTTTGGTTGGATTTCCTAATGGATTTTCTTTTATTTTTAAGGCTTTTGCAATGATAGTTTGCAAATTATCTATATCGTAAACCGAAGTGAAATTTTTCATTTTATCTATTTTGAACGCAAAGTGCGCAAAGATTTTTTATTAATTATTGAAAATATTTTAAGGTTCGCAAAGGCGCTTACGCTCAGCTAAGCAATTTTAAAACATTCACTTTGTCATTCCGTAGGAATCTAAACATTGAAATTCCTACGGATGACAAAAAACCTTTTTTTTAATCTTCTGTTAAAATTTTCTTTTTCTCATCAATCGCTTTCAAGGTTTTTTCCAAAGCATTGATGAACAAATCAGATTCTTTTTCCGAAATATTGAGCGCTGGTAAAATCCGAAGAACATTCTTGTCATTGGCATTTCCCGTGAAAATAAAATGTTCAAACAGCAATTCTTTCCTGACATCTGCGCAAGTTTGGTCGAGCTCGATTCCAATCATCAGACCGCGTCTTTTGATGTTTTTGATGTGAGGAAAATCTTTGATTTTTTCTTCGATATAAGCTCCTATTTTTTCAGAATTTTGAATCAAATTTTCATTTTCAATCACTTCCAAAACTGCAATTCCAGCCACGCAAGCAAGATGATTTCCGCCAAATGTAGTTCCCAATAATCCGTAACTCGCTTCGAATTTTGGACTAATCAAAACGCCGCCAATAGGGAAGCCATTTCCCATTCCTTTCGCAACTGTGATTAAATCTGGTTTGATATCGAATTCCTGATGGGCAAAGAATTTCCCTGAACGTCCGTAACCAGACTGTACTTCGTCCAAAATCAAAATTGTATTATTTTCTTTGCAAAGTTTTTCAATCGTTAAAATGAAATCTTTTTCCAGTAAATTGATGCCGCCAACACCTTGAATTCCCTCTACGATTACTGCTGAAATTTCGTTCTGATTTTCGGCAAAAACTTTTTTCAGTTCTTCCGAATTATTGAATTCACATTTGATGAAATTACCGGATTCGTTGACTGGCGCTACGATTTTCGGATTGTCTGTTACCGCAACTGCGGCGGAAGTTCGGCCGTGGAAAGCTTCGGAGAAATAAATCACTTTCTTTTTTCCATTATGAAATGAAGCCAGCTTTAAAGCATTTTCGTTTGCTTCTGCTCCGGAATTGCATAAAAACAATGAGTAGTCTTCGTAACCAGATATTTTTCCTAATTTTTCAGCCAATTCAATTTGCAAATTATTCTGAACGGAATTGGAATAAAAACTGATTTTCTCCAGTTGATTTTTCAATTTTTCAACATAATGCGGATGATTGTGACCAATTGAAATCACAGCGTGACCACCATAAAAATCGAGGTATTTTTGTCCGTTTTCATCCCAAAGGAAAGAACCTTCGGCTTTGACAGGATTGATGTTGAAAAGTGGATATACGTTGAATAAATTCATCTTGGTTGATTGTTGTCGGTTGATAGTTGATGGTTATTTAGCTTACTAGCGCTTCGACTCCGCTCAGCGTGACATCTAGTAATTTATGTTGTCAGTCTGAGGTTCTCGAAGACCCTTAATTTATTTAAAATGCAATTGGTTTTAAGTTTAATCCGAGGTTTTGTTCCCAGCCATTTGCGATATTCATATTCTGAACAGCTTGTCCCGATGCGCCTTTCAGAAGATTGTCGATTGCAGAATGAACCGCTATTTTGTTTCCTTGTTTTTCGATTTGGATGACGCAGAAATTGGTGTTCACAACTTGTTTCATATCAATCGGTTTCTCTGAGATTTTCACGAAAGGTGAATCTTTGTAAAAGTCTTTATATAATGTGTAAATTTTTTCTAATTCTAAATCGCATCCGATGATAGAACTTGTGAAAATTCCCCTTGCAAAATCGCCTCGCCAAGGCACAAAATTGAGTTCAACTTCTTGATTATTCAGCGAATTGATTTGTTTTAAAATCTCATCAACGTGCTGGTGATTCAAAGTTTTGTAGGCTGAAATATTGTCATTTCTCCAGGTGAAATGGGTTGTCGGTTGTAGAGATTGTCCGGCTCCAGTTGAACCCGTAATTCCTGTCGTATAAACATCTTTAAGCAGATTTTCCTTTGCTAAAGGCAATAATGCCAATTGAATCGCGGTCGCAAAACATCCAGGATTCGCAATACTTTTTGAGTTCTGGATTTCATTAATATAAATCTCGGGCAAACCGTAAACAAACTTTCTGTTTCCGAAATTGCCATCGAGACGGAAATCGTTTCCTAAATCGATAATTAAAGTATTATCTGAAACTGGATTTTCATTCAGCCAGTTATGACTTTCTTTGTGAGGAAGGCAAAGGAAAAGAATGTCAGTTTCTGAAATTTCGTTCGTCAAAACCAAATCACAAATCGAGTCCAAATCCGGATATAATTCGGAAATTTTCACTCCGGAATTGGAACGGCTGAACAAAAACTTTAATTCTATATTCGGATGGAACGCGAGCAAACGAACGAGTTCGCTTCCTGTGTAGCCATTGGCTCCGATGATTCCGACTGATTTTTTCATATTTTAATCCTCTCCCTAAATCCCTCTCCAAAGGCGAGGGACTTTGAAGTGTTGTATTTTATAATATGTACTGACTTTTTAAAAGTCCTTCGACTCCGCTCAGGATGACATCTTAAAAATTATTCTAATTCAACTTATTGACCTGATGATAGATGTTGAGCGAGTTGCTGAGGATTTTGGTAAAACCTTTGACATCATCGCCACTCCAAGCAAGATTTTCTTCGCCGTAACTTCCAAATTTTGAAGACATTAAATCATTTTCAGACTCGATTCCGTTCAAAACGAAACGGTAAGGATGAAGCGTGATAAATACTTTTCCGTTTACCGTTTTCTGAGAATCCTGCAAAAATGATTCGATATTTCTCATCACAGGGTCAAGGAAAAGCGCCTCGTGGAGCCAGTTTCCGTACCAATCTGACAATTGTGATTTTATGGTTTGCTGATATTTGGAAAGTGTATGTTTCTCCAGCAAATGATGCGCTTTGATGATAATCGCCGCAGCCGCAGCTTCGAAACCGACACGACCTTTAATACCAACAATAGTGTCTCCAACGTGGATATCACGACCAATTCCGTACGGTGACGCCAATTCTTCAATCTTCTGAATCGCTAAAACCGGATGAGAAAAAGTTTCGCCATTAACAGAAATCAGTTCGCCATTTTTGAACTCGATTTCTAATTCAGATGATTCCGTTTTTTCAACTTGGGAAGGAAAAGCTTCTTCTGGAAGAGAATATCTGGACGTTAAAGTCTCTTTTCCGCCGACGGAAGTTCCCCAAAGTCCTTTGTTGATGGAATATTTGGCTTTGTCAAAATCCATTTCGTTGTTATGGTCTTTCAGGAATTGGATTTCGTCTTCACGCGATAAACTCAAATCACGGATTAGCGTGATGATTTCGATTTTCGGACACATTACGTTGAAAATCAAATCAAAACGAACTTGGTCATTTCCTGCGCCTGTACTTCCGTGTGCAATTGCGTCGGCTCCGATTTCCAAAGCAGTTTCCGCAATGGTCTGCGCCTGAATCGTTCTTTCCGCACTTACTGACAATGGATAAGTATTGTTTTTCAACACATTACCGAAAATCAAATATTTGACACAGTCATTATAATATTTCTCTGACGCATCAATAAATCTGTAAGAAGTCACGCCTAATTTCTCCGCTTTTTCCTTAAGCAAAACCTCATCATCTTTATCAAAACCGCCTGTATTAATCGTGACAGCGTGAACTTCGTAGCCCAAAGTTTCACTCAGATATTTTGCACAATATGAAGTGTCCAAACCTCCGCTAAATGCCAAAACTACTTTCTTACTCATTGTCGTTATTTATAGATTCAAAATCTTTTTCTTTATTTATATTTACTTTTTCCGGGACGAAAAGCATTGCCGTGCACAGGCAGTTTTTGCGTTCTTTCATCATCAAAATTTCATAATTCACGCAGTTTTTGCAACCGTTCCAGAATTGCTCATCTTGAGTCAGTTCCGAATAAATCACTGGTTTGTAACCTAAACTACTGTTGATTTTCATCACTGCCATTCCGGTTGTGAGGCCGAAAATCTTCGCATTTGGATATTTCAATCGGGAAAGTTCGAAGATTCTTTCTTTTATTAAAGTTGCTAATCCGGCGTTTCTGAATTGGGGCGAAACTATTAGTCCCGAATTGGCGACATATTCTCCGTTTGTCCAGGTTTCTATGTAGCAGAAGCCGGCCCAGGTTCCATTTTCGTCAATTGCGATGATGGAATTGCCTTCCGAGATTTTCTTGCCCAGATATTCGGAGGAACGTTTGGCGATGCCTGTTCCTCTTTTCTTTGCAGAATCCTCCATTTCGTTTCGGATTTCTTCTACATAGACCAAATGTTTCTCTGAGGAAACTTCTAATTTCATTGATATTATCTAATTAAGTCGCAAATTTAAAAATATTTATCTTTATTAACCAAATTAAAAAGATAATTTTATCTGTTAATTATTATTTAACAACAATATTATCTGTTATCCAGCTGAATAATAATTCAGGCAGGTATTCTATTTGTTGTAGATTTTGTGTAATTTAGCTAAGCTATTACCGCGGTCTGCAAAGGATTCGCAACTATTCATTAATCAAACCCACCATCATAAATCAATCAGTATGAGAAATTATCACATTCAGAATTTACAGGATTATTTCAAAGAGTATAAAAAGTCAATTAAGAATCCGAAGAAGTTTTGGGACAAGATCGCGGATGAGAATTTCGTCTGGTATCAGCGCTGGTCCAAAGTCGTAGATTATGATATGCAGGAAGCCAACATCAAATGGTTCAAAAATGCCAAGCTTAATATCACCAAGAACGCCTTGGACAGACATCTTTCTGTGCGTGGTGACAAGACCGCCATCATCTGGGAACCGAACGACCCGAAGGAAGAAGCACAACATATTTCATACAGCGAACTGTACACCAGAGTCAACAAAGTAGCGAATATTCTTCGTGAAATGGGCATCGAGAAAGGCGACCGAGTTTGTATTTATTTACCAATGATTCCGGAATTGGCAATTACGATGTTGGCTTGTGCAAAGTTGGGTGCTGTTCATTCCGTGATATTTGCCGGATTCTCTGCTTCGGCGGTGGCTTCGAGGGTAAATGACTGTGGGGCAAAGATGGTCATTACGTCTGACGGAAGTTACAGAGGAAACAAGGTTCTGGATTTGAAAAGCCTTGTGGATGAAGCCTTGGAGAAAACACCAACGGTAGAAAACGTCTTGGTTGTGAAAAGAACGCACAACGATGTGAAGATGAAAGAAGGCCGTGACCATTGGATGGATGAATACTATGACAAAGCTTCGGCGGATTTTGTGACGGTGATTATGGATGCGGAAGACCCATTGTTCATCCTGTACACGTCTGGGTCGACTGGGAAACCGAAAGGAATGTTGCACACTTGCGCCGGTTATATGGTCTATACGGCCTACACGTTCAAGAATGTGTTTAATTATAAAGAAAATGACATCTATTGGTGTACGGCGGATATCGGCTGGATTACGGGTCATTCTTACATTTTGTACGGGCCACTTCTGAATGGTGCGACCACCGTTATCTTCGAAGGGGTGCCGACTTTCCCTGATGCTGGGCGATTCTGGGAAGTTATTGAGAAACATAAAGTGACCCAGTTCTACACCGCTCCTACGGCGATTCGTTCTTTGGCGAAGGAAAGCGTGGAATGGGTGGAGAAGCACGATCTCAGCTCGCTGAAAGTCATTGGATCTGTAGGTGAACCTATCAACGATGAGGCTTGGCATTGGTATAATGACCACGTTGGGAAGAAGAAATGCCCGATTGTGGATACTTGGTGGCAGACGGAAACAGGCGGTATTATGATCTCGCCAATCCCTTTTGTGACGCCTACCAAACCAACATACGCTACTCTACCGTTGCCGGGCATTCAGCCGGTTTTGATGGATGAGAAGCGCAATGAGATAACCGGAAACCAAGTGGATGGGAATCTCTGCATCCGTTTTCCTTGGCCTGGGATCGCGAGAACAATTTGGGGCGACCATCAGCGGTACAAGGAGACTTACTTCTCGGCTTTCCCTGGGAAATATTTCACGGGTGATGGGGCTTTGAGAGACGAGGTTGGCTATTACAGAATCACGGGTCGTGTGGATGATGTGATCATCGTTTCAGGGCACAATCTGGGGACGGCGCCTATTGAGGACAGCATCAATGAGCATCCTGCGGTGGCGGAGTCTGCAATCGTGGGCTATCCGCACGATGTGAAAGGCAATGCACTCTACGGTTTTGTGATCTTGAAAGATGCTGGCGCGGAAAGAAACCGAGAGAATCTTGCGAAGGAAATCAATCAGTTGATCTCTGAGCAGATCGGGCCGATTGCGAAGTTGGACAAGATCCAATTTGTGTCTGGATTGCCGAAGACGCGATCTGGGAAGATTATGAGAAGAATCCTGAGAAAGATTGCTGAGGGCGACTTCAACAGTTTTGGGGATACTTCTACTTTGTTGAATCCGGAGATTGTGGATGAGATTAAGGATGAGAGGGTGTGATAGGTGAGAGAGTTGGAGAGAGAGAGAGATGAGTGCACTTCGAGAGCCTCAGTGTGACAACTGTAGTACAAACAGTTATTTCAGTTTTGTAAAGCTGAGATTCTCGAAGCCATTTCTTATTAAACAAAAAGTTAACTTATAAACAAATAAAAAAAAATTGCAGTAAATACTTTCTGGAAATAAAACTTGAAATTATAAAACAAAATTAACAACAAGTAGTACTTCTGCCAACAAGGGTTTGGAAATAGCGGATGAAAAAATTAATCATATCAATCTTAGTTAGTACTTTGTTCACATTGCAATCCTGTGAGAATAAAGCTAAAAAAAATAGGGAAACAAAAGACCATTGGGATTTTACAAGCAAAGCGTTTAAAGACAAAAACATACGCCTTTTGAGTAGGTATGATGTTTTTCATTTTACTCAACAATCTGACAGTATAATATTCTTTGAAGGTGAAATTTTTCAAGGTTGGAAAAATAAATCTTCGGAAATCAAAGATACGCTTCAATTAACAGAAAAGTTTTTTGTAGAAGACAGTATAGGCAACAGAACTAAACAACTTCTTTCTTACTCAAAACAAAATCAAACCTATTTCCAACTAATTATAACAAAAAAAGAACTTTCTTCTGTTGATGAAAAAGGACAAGCTAAAACAGATATTTCGTTTGACTATGAAGGAAAATTATTTATTAACAAAAAAAGTTTTCAATACTTTAGCGATTTCTTATATACAAAATGAAAAGCAAAGATTTGAAAAATAGGTTGAAATAATAGCACAATTGCACAACAAGAGTTTTGTGTCAGGCGGGCTGAAGTACAAAATTCAACAGCAGACAATATGTGCTTCGATTGCCATCAAAAAGCCAGAAACACTAGCAAACATTATAAACAAACACCCGTCACAAATGAAGTTGATTATATTTTTTCTTGGGATTTCCACCTTTTGCTTCTCGCAAAAATTTAGTTTTATCTACGAAACAAAATACAAACTGAATTCAGAAAAGCCAGATGAGGTGAATTCTGAGAAGATGATTTTGGATCTTAAAAATAATATGTCGATTTTTAGAGATTCACTGGATAGAAAATCAGATTCTGTAAGGTTGAACAATGGAAATGGAAGGTTTAAAATGGGTGTTGAAAACCAATTCTATGTCAAAAAGAATCTTGCTCAAAAAAGAATTGAAAAAGTGATCACCTATTTGGGAACAGATTATCTTCTTCCAGTTGAGGAGCTATTGAATTGGAAAATAAGTTCTGACCAAAAAGTCATTGGAAACTATCAATCTCAAAAAGCGGAGACTACTTATGGCGGGAGAACCTGGACCGCTTGGTTTACTACAGAATTACCTTTTTCTGACGGTCCCTATATCTTCAACGGCTTGCCTGGGTTGATTGTTTCTCTTCAGGATTCAAACAATGACTATTCATTTAATTTGATAGAAGTCCAAAAAGGGAATAATATTTTTGGCGCACGGACAAAAACAGTAAAGATCGATTGGAAAAAATATGAAACATTGGCAAGATCCTATTTTAATGACCCTTATGATATATTGTCAAAAGGTTGGAAAACAGTTACATTTACCGACCCGAAGGGTAAGACAATGGATATTTCTGTTAAGGTTAAAGAAATGAAACATCATATTTTACAAGAGAATAACCCGATTGAACTGGATCACAAAATAAACTATAAATAAAAACTTTTGATAAAGAAAAAATGAGAAACCATATTTATACTTTGTTATTATTATTTTTATTCACAAGCGTTTATGCTCAAGACTATTCAACATTAATAGGTGAAGCAAACAAATCATATGAAGCAAAAGATTATAAAATATCTACTGACCTCTATGATAAAGCATTTAAAATCGAAAGCAAAAATGCAAGTCACTTGTATAATGGCGCTTGTGCATCTGCTTTAACAGGAGATACAAAAAATGCATTCAAATGGTTGAACCTATCCATAGAAAACGGTTGGACCAATCTAACGCATTTAAAGTCTGATACTGATCTGAACAATCTGCATTCAAAAAAAGAATGGGGCAAAACGATTGAAAAGTTAGAAAAAAAATTGGCGTTGGTAGAAGCGAATTATGACAAACCATTGCAGACTGAACTATTGACCATTCTTGAGGAAGACCAAAAATACAGAAAGCAAATCCACGAAACTCTAAAAAAACACAAAGATGATTCTAAAGAAATGCAAGATCTTTGGAAAATAACTCTTCAGAGCGACTCCATCAACTTATTAAAAGTAAAAAAAATATTAGATGAAAAAGGTTGGGTTGGCAAAGACAAAGTAGGCGCACAAGCCAACAGTGCCATATTTCTTGTCATTCAACATTCGGATTTGGAAACGCAAAAAAAATATTTGCCAATGATGAAAGAAGCTGTAGCAAAGGGAAATGCAAATCCAGGATCTTTGGCTTTGTTGATCGACAGAATAGAAATCCGAGAAGGCAGAAAACAAATCTACGGCAGTCAGATAGGAATCAATCCGAAAGATAATACGCACTATGTTTTACCATTGATCGATCCTGACAATGTAGATCAAAGAAGAACAGAAGTTGGCCTTGGCCCCATCTCTGACTATGTTAAAAACTGGAATTTAGTTTGGGATGTTGAAAAGTATAAAAGTGAGTTGCCGGAATTAGAAAAGTTAAATAAATAGAAACAGTTAGTTGGGTTTCAACAGCCAATGGCAACCTATGAAAATAAAAGTCTATTCC
>JAGNPP010000190.1 GCA_017989575.1 Chryseobacterium sp. | reverse complement strand
ATCGGCATTGTTTAATCTGTACTCAAACGCTTTGGAAAATTCGAGATTAAGTATTTCACCGATGGGATTGTCCGGCACTTTTTACAGTGGTCATATCTTTTGGGATTCGGAAATCTGGATGTATCCTTCGTTGTTGTTCCTAAACCAAAGTCTTGCCAAATCGATGATCGATTACAGAACAGACCGTCTGAAAGCAGCAGAAAACCGAGCGATGACCTATGGTTACAAAGGCGCAATGTTCCCTTGGGAATCGGATGACAAAGGAGAAGAAGCCACACCCATTAATGCATTGACAGGTCAGTTTGAACATCATATAACCGCCGATGCTGCTGTGGCCTTGTGGCATTATTACAATATGACGCAGGACAAAGACTGGCTCATCAAAGAAGGCTCCCCTTTGATGCGAAAAATTGCGGAATTCTGGACTTCCCGGGCGAGCAAAAATACAAACGGAAGTTACTCTATCCGCTATGTGATTGGTGCAGATGAGTATGCAGAAGGCGTCGATGACAATGCCTTTACCAACGCAGCAGCCAAAAAAGCATTGGAATACGCAACGCTTGCTTCAGCAATTTGTGGTAAAACAGCGCCACATATTTGGAAAGAGATCAGTGATAATTTGGTGATCGGTCAAATGCAAAATGGAGTAACCCAAGAATATCAAGGCTACAAAGGGGAAACCATCAAACAGGCAGATGCCAATCTGTTGGCTTATCCGCTTGGCATTATTACAGATCCCAAACAGATCAAAAAAGACTTGGAATATTACGCTGCAAAAGTGGATCAATAAAACGGTCCCGCGATGACATTTTCGGTTTTTTCTGTTCAGTATGCAAGATTGGGTGACGCAGACAAGGCTTATTCTTATTTTAAAAAAGCTTACCAACCCAACCAAAGACCACCATTTGGCGTTTTGGCTGAAACCGCAACCAGTTCCAATCCGTATTTTATGACAGGAGCAGGCGGCATTTTGCAGGCTTTCATCAATGGTTTCGGCGGTTTGGATATTACAGAAAACGGAATTGTTCAGCATAAAACCGTTCTTCCTAAACACTGGAAAAAACTCACCATCAAAGGCGTTGGTTCTGAACGGAAAGATTTTGTAGTAACTCAGTAAATATTATTGATAAAACTAAAATAAAAACAATTTAAACTAATAACAATGAAAACCTTTTTTAAACATACTATTATGAAAATAAAAATTCTTTTTTTTGTTTTCCTGCTTGTTAATGCAGGAATAATGTTGGCAAAATTGCCATTAAAATTGTATATCGTAGGAAGTTCTGCTTCAACGGGATGGCAGATCACCAAAGCATTGGCATTCGAAACGGTATCGAGTGGGTTGTATAAGTATTCTGGTCCCTTGTTTGCGGGTGAATACAAATTTGCAAACAGTCAAGACAATTGCTGGTGTCAAGATTTTTATGTCAAAGATTCAAATGATGCTACTAAAGTGATATCAAATGGGCCGTAAGTAAACTTGCCCAGTTTGATGTTACGGTCAATCTTAACACAATGAGCATCAATGTAGCTCAAACATCTACAACACCTTCTTACAAAAATTTTTGGATAATTGGTGATGCTACACCTGCAGGATGGAGTATGGATAGCGTGATTAATCAGAAATTTGCTGTTAATCCAAACAATTCTGCCGAATACTATTATCAGGGAAATTTTAGTGCTGGAGAATTTAAGATTTTTATGGGCGCTTTTAACGACTTCAGCGGAAGTTTTTATATGCCGTTAACTAACACCAGGCATTCAGTAATACTGCTGCTCAAAGTCTTAATAATCCATCCGTAGATTATAAATGGCAAATAACTTCTGCTGGCAACTACACCGTTTTTGTAAATCCTACCAGCAATACGGTAAGAGTTATAGCCGGACTTTATCTTGCATTAAATGATGTAAAGACGAAAAATATGACGATTTATCCAAATCTATCTAAAGGAAATGTATTTATTCAATCCGCAAATAACATCAATAATGAAACTGCACAAATTTATGATATGGAAGGAAGAGAAGTTGCAAAGTTGACTGTTTCTAATAATCAAATCAATACAGCTGATCTGAAGACAGGGACTTATATTTTGAAAATTGAAAATAATAAAGAGAAATATTCTGCAAAAATTATTGTCAAATAATATTCTTAAGCCCATACAAAATATTGTAAACACTATTGTTTATCTTCTAAAAATTATCAATAGATAAAATTCACAAAAAAACTTTTGAAAACCGCTTTTTTTAAAGGCGGTTTATTTTATTTTAACTGAGAAAAACATTTTCCCAGTTGGTACAAAGTAATATTGTATAAACTTTTAGATTACAAAATTTTTTGCACAACAAATGTTTTCTCAAGTTAAACACATCACTTATGGCACTTATCGCTAAATATAATACCTGATTCAGCTGCAAAATTTCACAGTGTTTCATACATATGTTTTAAATTGAAGTGAAGGTTACAAAGTAGTAGGATGTTCCAACCGTGATGTTATAGCTCCTCATCTTTTAGTATATAAAGATGAGTCGGAAGCTGGTAAGATTAAAGAAAAGTTTATAAACTTAGTAAAGCATTACGGTCTAGAAATAGATTCCAAAAACGTTGAGAGAGGCTTTCATATAATTGCGTGGACAACAGACAAGGAAGAAGGTTCTGAAAGATAGCATTTGAGAAAATTATTTCCAGAATATTCTCGTAAAAGCAGGCAGAAAAAGAAAATTTTGATTGTTTGAGAAAGTATCTTTTTTTATTTGATAGTAGTTAGCAAACCTTTGAGTCAATTCGAAAGTCAATTTTGAATGGAATTGTTAGGATTCTCAGAATTGAGAATTATTAATGTGACAGAAAATCCTTCAAATAAATTTCGTAAATTGACCTTTATACAAATGATTAAAAGCAAAGGAGAGGAGGAATAATTGATAACTCAACATACGTAGCAAATTGTTAATATTCTTTCAAGCAAGATGACATAATGAAAATTATATAATAGTTACATTGATTTTGTATCTTATTTGTATCTTGAAGTTATAACTAATTGATTTATAGTATTCGTTATTTTTGAAGAAGTGAAATAATTATTTAATTAACCTTCAAGGTTTTCAAAACTTTGAAGGTTTGAATATAAATTCCTCAAGTGAAAACTTGAGGAATTTTTTTTGCAAAATCGAATTTCTGCTGGTAGACTTAATTTAAGTTAAAAAATTGAATATTTAATGTTAAAATCAAAATATTATTATTAATTTAACATCTTAAACTCAATACAACCAATGAACAGTCAACATCTCAAATTCGCAGAGCTTGTCCAAACAATTGATGCCGTTTTTTATCAAATCGAAATGAACAATTTCTTGGAAGTCGATAATGTCATTAATCCAGATTTTACCAATTTCTTCAATGGTTTTGATTCCTACATCACACTTCACGATTTGCAAAAACTAAAACCGATTTTCATTAATGATAAAATGAAAAACTACTATGGTTTTGAGAAAAATACGTTTCAGGATATTGATTATTTTTACTATTTTACTACCATTCATCCGTCGTCTTATCACACGCTATTGGATTCTGTGGTTCATTTTAAAAAAGGCGGAGAAGGCTATCTGAAGTTGGAATACAAACTGAAAAACAATGTTGGAAAATTTGAACAATTTCTGGGCGTGACCAAAAGTATTTTTATTAATGAAAAACCCGTTTTCGCATTGTCGTTACTCAAGAAAAAAGAAGATGCGAGCAGGGAAAATAATCAAAACGACCTTACAAAAAGGGAACTGGAAATCATCCTTTTGATTTGCAAAGGCAAAAAGCAAAACGAGATTTCCGACCAATTGTCGATTTCTGTAGAAACCACCAAAGTTCATATCAGAAACATTTACCGGAAATTGGACATCAACAGCAGTCAGGAATTAATGGTTTTGTACAAAGATTATTTGGAGTAAAATGTAGCCAATATCAATACATTGAATATCTTTGCAAACTCAAAAGATAAAAAATGTTTTCAAAAATCACAGTTCACAGAGTCGGGAATAAAATAAATGGAGAATCTTTAACGCTTTCTCAGCAGGAGCTTCAGCTGGATGAGGATATGACAGAATTGCTGGGGAATTACTTCATCAATGCTTTCAAATCTGAGGAGCAGTTTCAGTTTTACAGTGATTCTTATTTGGTCAATAATCCCGTTTACAGTTCTGTTTCCGAGATTTTTGAGGACAAAGCCAAGTTCCAATGGGAATCTGAAAACATTGCCAAACATCTTTACGAAGCAGCGGAAAATCCGAGAGTTCAGGCGGGCGAATTGTTCGTGGTTTATTTTGAAGGCGAAGTTTTTGAATCCGCAGATGGGAAAAGTGAAAAGACGGATTCTGTAGGGATTTTCAAGACTGAAAAAAGAGAAGGTTTCCTGAAAATCAATCCTCAGGACGAATCTTTTGAAATTGAAAGAGACTTTGGAATCAGCTTGTCAAAAATCGATAAAGCGGCTTTGATCTACAACAGCGAGAAAGAAAGTGGCTACGTTTTATCCGTCATCGACAACAACAAAAATGGCGACATCTACTATTGGTTTGAGGATTTCTTGAAAGTAAAACAACGCGACAACGAGTACTTCCACACGCAGGAAACTTTGTCCGTTTATAAAGATTTTATCACGCAGAAATTGCCAGAAGAATTTGAAGTTTCAAAAGCAGATCAGGCAGATTTCTTGAATAAGTCTATTAATTTCTTCAAAGAAAAAGAAGAGTTCAAATATGATGATTTTGTAAAAGAAGTTTTGGTTGATGATAGCGTCATAGAAAGTTTTTCCAACTTCAAATCGGATTATGAGAATGATATGCAGATTGCGATTTCGGAAGATTTTCCAATTAACAATCAAGCTGTTAAAAAGCAACAAAGACATTTCAAATCCATCATTAAGCTCGATAAAAATTTCCATATCTATATCCACGGCGACCGAGACAAATTGGAAACCGGACAAGATGACAAGGGGAAATATTACAGATTGTATTTCGAAGAAGAAAAATAATTTTTATTTAACATAATATATAAAATACTAAAAAGTTCTACCTTTGTAGCTATGTTGAACAGGAGAAATAAAACTTTCAAGAATTTCATTTCGGTATTTTTTGCCGGGATGTATCTTTTTGTGGCATTATTTTCTTCCCAATTGCATAGCCACGAAGGCGAATCGTTCTTCAGAGATTCTAGTTTCAAAAAGACGGAAAAAACTTTTTCATCCGACATTTCCAAAGGTCAAACTGGCGATTGTTTGGCTTGTCATTTCTTGG
>JAGNPP010000189.1 GCA_017989575.1 Chryseobacterium sp. | reverse complement strand
TCTGTGATTGCTTTTTTATAAAAATAAATCGCAGGATTGAACCAGGAAATTGTTTTTATAAATTCAACAAAAATTAAGTCCAGAGAATGTTTTTGAATCAAATGTGTTTTTTCGTGAAGGAAAATTATATTGTCAATCTTTTCATTTTCGAAGTAAGATTTGTTGAGATAAATCTTGTTCCAAAAACTAAAAGGAGGCAAATCTTTTTCTATCAGTTTTATATTTTGGTTTTGATAAATTAAATCAATTCCTTTTAAGTTTGTAATTTTAAAAATTGAAATCAACATCTTGATAATCAAAACAATAGTAACAAAACTAGAAATCATTAAAACAAAATTCATCCCATCAAATTCCGAAGTTTGAGCTGTATTTTGAATGAGTTGTTGTGTCTGGATTTCTTCAAAAATCAATTGACTTTTCTGCTCAGAAATTGCTGGTAAATTAATCTTAACAAAAGGAATCGCATAAGAAAAAACCAAAGCAAAAAGCAAGAAAAATCTGTTGAATAGGAACATCTTTTCCTTCTTCAAAAACAGATAGTAAATCGCTATTAACAACGATGAACTTAGGATTATTTTAAAAACAATGGTTTCCATTACGGTTCTATTTCTTTGTCAATAATATCTCGAAGTTCTTTCAATTGTTTCTGGGAAAGTTTGGAATTCGAAGTGAAAAATGACGCAAACTGACCCACGGAACTGTTGAAAAAACGATCAATCATAGAAGTCATTTCGCCTTGGAAATAATCTTCTTTCTTCACTTTTGGAAAATACTGACGTGAGTTTCCAAAAAGTTTGTAGCCTACCAAATCTTTGTTTTGCATTCTCTTCAACAGCGTAGCAATGGTGGTTGACGCAGGTTTCGGATCTGCATAATCTTCCAAAATATCTTTCATAAAAACCTTTTCTTTTTGCCAAAGGATTTCCATTAATGTCATTTCGGTTTCTGTTAATTTTTGCTCGTTCATTCTACAAAATCAAATTGTGTTCTACAAATGTAGAATTAAATTTCAAACCGACAAATTTTGGTGGCATTATTTTTTCATTGAAGTCATCAAAATAAATCTTATGTTAAAATCCACATTACCAACGCTATTTTGTTCATTCTTTCTTTTATACTCTTGCAGTTGGAAAGGACAACCAAGCAAACCCACTTCTCTCGAAGAAAAAGCAAACACCGACTACAAACCCGCTTTCGCAGGACAAACCAGAATCACACCTGTGAAAACCACAACGACTTTCAATGTAGAAGTGCTCAATACTTCACTCGGAAAACCTTGGGGAATCATCAATTTGCCCGATGGAAGATTCTTGATTACCGAGAAATCCGGATTTATGAACGTCGTTTCTGCCGATGGAAAGCAAGTTTCGAAAGTTGAAGGTTTCCCAAAAGTGGATGACAAAGGACAAGGCGGAATGCTGGATGTTGCGTTGGATCCGGATTTTAAAACTAATAATACGATTTTCTTCGTTTTCTCAGAACCATTTGAAGACGGAAATCTGACCTCTGTTGCAAAAGGAAAATTGTCCGCAGATTTGAAATCAATTTCTGGTGTGAAAGTAATTTTCCGAGCGACTCCTTCTTATGATGGCGACAAACACTTCGGAAGCCGATTGGTTTTTGACAAAGACGGAAATTTGTTCGTAAGCACGGGCGAAAGATCCGACAAAGAAATGAGAGTTCACGCCATCAAACCGGATAATTATTTAGGTAAAATTTTAAAAATCACGAAAGACGGAAAACCCGCACCTGGAAATCCTTTCATTGGAAAAGCTGGCTACAAACCGGAAATCTATGCTTACGGAATCCGTAGTCCGCAAGGTTTGGCTTTGGACGAAAAAGGACAACTTTGGGACATCGAAATGGGACCAAGAGGTGGCGACGAAATCAACCTTATCCAAGCAGGAAAAAACTATGGTTGGGGTGATGTTACTTATGGAATTGAATATACAGGCGGAAAAATCAACAATGGAACGACTCAGAAAGCAGGAACAGAGCAACCCGTTTATTATTGGGATCCAGTGGTTTCACCGAGTGGTGTGACTTTCTACACTGGAAATATTGATGAATGGAAAAACAACTTATTCATTGCTTGCTTGAGCGGTGAACACATCAACCGAATTGTCATTAAAGATAACAAAGTGGTTGGCGAGGAACGTCTGCTTCGTGACCAAAAAGAAAGATTTCGAGATGTTCTAAACGGAATGGATGGTAATCTCTACGGAATCACAGACAGCGGAAAACTCTACAAAGTTTCTAAGAAATAAAACTTAAAAATCCTGATTTGTTCAGGATTTTTTTATACGGTCAGCTTTTTTAATCCCTTGAAAATCTTTCAAATAAAACGGTTCAAAATAAGCAGTGTCTTCAAATTCTTTTTGATTGAATTTCTCAACAGATTTTTTTATCAAACCTTTTGCGGAAGGGTAAATATCAAATTTGAATTCAGCTTTTGGAAGACCTTCTCCAAAGGCGGAAAGTAAATCTTGGAATTTTTTTGCACCGTCGCCTATAAACAAAACTTTCTTATCCGCTAATTCTGAAAATGAATTTTCATCGAGGATTTTAGCTTCAGTTTCCTTTATCATTTCGCCGGAAGTTCCATCGAAAAATGCGGTGTAAACTTCCATTCTTCGGGCATCAATCAATGGAATAATTAAGTCAAAACCTTGATTTACAAATTGTTCTACCATAGAATCCAAAGAATTGATAGCAATCAAAGGAAGTTTCAAACCATAACAAAAACCTTTTGCCGAAGCAGCGCCAATCCTGAGGCCAGTGTAAGAACCCGGACCTTTCCCAAGAGAAATCGCATCCAAATCTTTCAAAGAAATATCTGCGCCTTCCAAAGCCCACTCTACAAAGGAATGCAGACTTTCGGATTGTTTGTAATTATCGGAAACTTCTTCGCAAAGACAAAGTATTTCTTCACCATCAGAAATGGCAACAGAACAGTTTTTGGACGAGGTTTCTATGTGGAGGATTTTCATAATGATTATGCGTATTTATATCTTTTACCAAAAACCTCACTCCTATGATATTCAAGATATTCTAATCGTTTTTCGTTGATAAATCTGCCGTCAAGTGAATAGTTTCCAATAAAATCTTTAAGCTCCTGATTCAGTCTTTCTGTCTCGGAGAATTTTATTTTACCATCATTTTCGAAAGTAATATAACCTAAATCAAAAAGAGAATCAATATTTCGACTAAGTAATATGCCATTATTTGGGTCATAAGCTTCCTCATCAGTCGAGGTAAAAAATGGTTTGATATGGCTTGCTATTAAAACAGGATATGCTAATCTTTCTACCATACATTTTGCATCATTGAAATTTTGCAAACTTTCATCTTGCAATTGTAATTTATATAATCTGTGTAAGTATGGGTCTCTTATTTTTCTTTCATACCTTAATTCATCCCCGAAGATTCTACGAGCATCTTCCTTAAAGTATAATTCATTTTTCACAAAAATTACATCATCTAGCTTATTCAAAAAATTAAATAAATATCCAACTTGATTATATTTTCTGATTTTAAAATCAATTTTTTCAGCTTCAATTTTGAATGGAACTAATTCTTCATATGTTAAATAACCTTTATCTACATTTTCAATATCAACTAGCATCATTGCTTCAATATCAGACTTATGAAGTTTTCCTATGTTTTCAAGTGTTTTTATTAAGAAATTTATTTCTTTTCTGTTAGAATAATTTGTGACAGTTTTATTAAAGCTGGAATTTGTATAAAAAATCTTTGAAAATATTGACTCTCTTTTTCTATTAGTTTTAGCATATAGAAAATCTTTTGTATTAATATGATAAGATTGTAATTGAAATTCTATAAACCCTAATTTAACAAATTGATTAATACTTTTTCTAATCGAACCATAATCCACTTTTGGATACTCCTTATAAACAATATCTTGAAGTTCTTTATATAATTTTGGGTTGTAAGGTTTTCCTAAATTAGAATCAATAAATTCAACAATAATACATAATGTTCCTATAAATTTTTCTTCATTAATATCAGTATACTCAACTGTTAATTTCCAATAATTTTCATATTTTTGAGTTTTTGTCATAATCAAGTCTTGTTATTAGTTATTAGTTTTTATTTTCCACAATAAACAAATATTCGATATTAGATTTTTTGTTTTCCTTACCTGTTATTTTATAAATATGTGGCCTTTCTATGATTTTGATATTATCAGAATACTTTCTCAAAAGCTCAATAAGTATTTCTTTTGTGGGATAAGATGAATTATTGTAGCTTAAATACCAATATTTAAAATTTCCTAGCTTAGAGAATAATTTATCAAATAAATCTATTGATGTTTTCTTATCAATAAAATTATTTCCAAAAGGTTCAATTTTCTTTCCTTCGATATATTCGTCCAACATCCCATAGAAGCCGAAATAATTATTCATTGTTCCGGTGTATGGTGGGTCCAAATATATAATGTCTGCTTGGAACTTTTCAATTGCATCAAAAACATCTTCGTTCAATGAAAGATTATTCTTCTCATTGTCAAAAACCGCACGATTATAATCATTTATATTCTCTAAAAAATGAGTTTTGAATGATTGATTGTGATAAGCTCTTTTCCTTTTATACTTTTCATAACTTAATTTTTCATTCCTTAATTCAACGATTTTTTCCCAATTAATATTAAATCGAGAATATGGCATTTTTCGAATCATTGCTCTCCGCATTAAAATCAAGGCTAATGCTTTTTTGTATTCGGAACTAAGTTTATCTATATTTTCACGATATAAATCTAGTTCTTTACACTCCTTAGGAAAAAAGAAAATTTCAGAATAGTTGTTAAACATAAACCCTTCTTTTGGAGTCCCTGAGAAAATTAAATCTATATCCTCGAAATCTAATTTTACCTCACTGTTCTCAACCAAAGCTTTCGAAATAAAATAATTTATTTTCAAGATATCATTCGAAATTACTTTTAGTCCTTTAGCTTTTGAAAAGTAACTTACAGAACCTCCTCCAGAAAATGCATCAAAGACACTTTCTGCGTCTTCTGGGAAATAATCTGTTATCCATTTTGCAATTTTTTCTTTATTGCCAATAAAATTGATTTTAGGAAATTTCTGAATCATTTTCCATCATAATTTTTATTGCCGAAGCAATTTCTTTTGCCAACATTGGAGGAACAGAATTACCTACTTGTTGTTGTTGGGATATAACTGTACCCTTAAAAACGAAATCCAATGGGAAAGTTTGAATCGTCGCAAGTTCTCGGACTGTTAATGCTCGGTTTTTTGA
>JAGNPP010000188.1 GCA_017989575.1 Chryseobacterium sp. | reverse complement strand
AGGTCTTGGCGAAGTTCAGGAAATGATCGATATCTGTGACTTTGCAGTCGGATTGTCACGTCAACTTCATGGTTACACGATGCATTCCGAAAGACCAGGTCATAGAATGTACGAGCAATACCATCCACTTGGAATTGTAGGTGTGATTTCAGCATTCAACTTTCCGGTTGCGGTTTGGGCTTGGAACGCATCATTAGCCTGGATTTGCGGAAATGTTGTCGTTTGGAAACCATCAGAAAAAACACCACTTTGCGCGATTGCCTGCCAAAATATCTTCGCTGAAGTAGCCAGAGAAAACGGACTTCCGGAAGGCATTTCAAGTTTGGTGATTGCAGACCACGAGATTGGCGATAAGTTAGTTAATGATAAAAGAATTTCGCTTGTTTCTTTCACTGGTTCTACCAGAGTTGGACGAATCGTTGGACAAAATGTGGCAAAACGTTTCGGAAAATCCATTTTGGAATTGGGTGGAAACAATGCGATCATTATTACAGAAAATGCAGATCTTAATATGTCAATCATCGGCGCGGTTTTCGGCGCAGTTGGGACGGCTGGACAAAGATGTACTTCCACAAGACGATTAATTATCCACGAATCTGTTTATGACGAAGTGAAAAACCGTTTGGTAAAAGCTTACGGACAATTGAAAATCGGAAATCCACTGGACGAAAAAAATCACGTTGGTCCATTGATCGACAAAGATGCCGTGAAACAATATCAAGATTCCATCGAAAAATGCAAAGCTGAAGGTGGGAAATTCGCAGTGGAAGGTGGCGTTTTGGAAGGTGAAAATTATACTTCCGGCTGTTATGTAAAACCTTGCATCGCTGAGGTTGAGAACAGTTACGAAATCGTTCAACACGAGACTTTTGCACCAATTCTTTATTTGATTAAATATAAAACTCTGGACGAAGCAATTGCTTTACAGAATGATGTTCCACAAGGTTTGAGTTCTGCAATTATGACGCAAAACTTGAGAGAAGCAGAATTGTTCCTTTCCAACGGTGGCTCAGATTGTGGTATTGCCAACGTTAATATCGGAACTTCTGGCGCAGAAATCGGTGGTGCATTTGGTGGCGAAAAAGAAACTGGAGGCGGTAGAGAATCCGGTTCTGATGTCTGGAAATATTATATGAGAAGACAAACCAACACAATCAATTACACCACAAGTTTACCTTTAGCGCAAGGAATCAAATTCGATTTAGATTAAAATAAGTAAAATTTTTATGGCAACTTATCCGCCTTCCGCTCCCAATCTTTTTGCCTTGGCTTTTCCATCCGCAAAAAGGATTTCCGCTAAAGTCGGGTTGCAGATTCAATATAAAACCAAATCACAACTATGAACACACTTGTACACGAAAATAAAGTCAAAGAAACCCTCGGAAAACACATCCTTGCAGACGGTTTCGATTTTGTAATGGATTTTGAAAAATCCCACGGTTCCTACATCGTTGACCGTTTGACGGGCAAAGAATATCTTGATATGTTCTCGATGTTTGCCTCGGCTTCCGTTGGTTACAACCATCCTTACATTTTGGAAAAGGCCAATTGGTTGGGGAAAATGGCAATCTACAAACCGACTTTGAGCGATGTCTATCTTCAGGAATACGCCGATTTTATGGATGTCTTTTCAAGAGTTGTAATCCCAAAAGAACTACCATATTGCTTTTTCGTGGAAGGTGGCGCTTTGGCAGTTGAGAATGCTTTGAAGACAGCATTTGACTGGAAAACGAGAAAAAACTGGCAAAAAGATATTGAGAAAGAAGCAAGTTTGGTCATTCATTTCAAGCAATCTTTCCACGGGAGAAGTGGTTATACTTTGTCATTAACAAATACTTCTGACCCAAGAAAACACCAGTATTTCCCAAAATTCGAGTGGCCAAGAATTACCAATCCAAAATTGAATTTCCCAATCACTGAGGAAAATTTAGAAGAAACCATCAAGCACGAGCAAATGGCTTTGCTTAATATTCAGGAAGCGATTTTGGCAAATCCGGACGAAGTGGCTTGTATCATTATTGAGCCTATCCAAGCGGAAGGTGGCGACAATCATTTCAGAAATGAATTCTTCGCTGAATTGAGAAGAATTTGCGACGAAAACGAAATCCTTCTAATCCTGGACGAAGTTCAAACCGGAATAGGAATGACTGGAAAAATGTGGGCTTACGAAGATTTGGGAATCATTCCTGATGTAATTTCTTTTGGTAAAAAAACGCAGGTTTGCGGAATCTTGGCAAACAAAGAAAAGCTAGACGAAGTGGAACACCACGTTTTCGTAGAAAGTTCTAGAATCAATTCTACTTTTGGTGGTAATTTTATTGATATGCTACGTTTTCAATTGGTTTTAGAAATTATTGAGAATGAAAGCTTGGTAGAGAATTCCAAAGTTGTAGGCGAGTTTTTATTAGAAGGCTTATTAAAATTAGAACAAAAATTCCCTGAGCAGATTTTTGCTTCAAGAGGAAAAGGATTGATGTGCGCATTCGATCTGAAAGATCACGACAACAGAAACTGGCTATATAAAAGTCTTTATGAGGAAGGTGTATTGGTATTGACGTGTGGCGAAAAGTCCATCAGATTCCGTCCGCATCTCAACGTAACAAAAGAGGAAATACAAATTGTTTTAGATAAAATTAACAGTGTTTTCGAGAATTTAGTATAAAGAATTTCGGATTTTGATATTTTTTTTATAAATTGCTATGCTTTAAATAATCAAAATCTGAAAAATTATGGATGCAACCACTAGAGTCTCTGTCTACGAAAGTAGCAGTCCCCAGGAAATCCAGCTGATGAAATCGAAGCTGGAAGATGCAGGAATTAAATGTGATGTTGAGAACTCTTACCTTAGTTTTCTTTCGACTCCCACTGCAACCAATACGTTTATTAAAGTTGATCTCAACGACGAGAAAAGAGCATTTGAGATCATTGATGAATACTTAAAATCAAATCAAAATTGATTTCATATTTTTAAATTTTACGTTTTACAGAAATCGGGTTCAAATTTATTTGAGCCCGATTTTTTTTCTTTAATATGAAATTATTTTTGTTGATGATCCGCAAAATCAGTATCATTGCAGAACAAAAGGGGGATTAGCTCATCTGGCTAGAGCGCAACACTGGCAGTGTTGAGGTGGTCGGTTCGATCCCGATATCCTCCACAATGTTAAATCCTTACAAAATTTTGTAAGGATTTTTTATTTTAGATGTTGATTTGATTAATAAAGTATTTTTCTGTTCAGGATTTTAACCAGATTATCTTTTTCCATGGTTTTGATGGTTTTAATCGTGGTTTCAACGCTGAGCCCGGTGTAATTTGCCATCTCTTGTCTAGTCAATGGAACCTGGAAAGAAAATGGCGTTTTGTCTAGCTCTTGGCTTTTGAGATAATCTAGCAAGGCCTTTAGCTTGATGCTGGGACTTTGCGTGCTAATATTCTTCGCCATAATTTGACGGAAGTACAGCTTCTGAGAAATATTTTGATTGATCTCAAAACAGATTTCTGGATGCTGATTGAGCAGATTGAAAAATAAATTTTTTGGAAGTCTCAGAATCTTACAAGGTGTAAGCGCGATGGCGTTGATCGGCGATGGTGCATTTTCCAGGAATAACAAATATTCTCCAAAACTGTTACCCTTCTCTACAATATGTTGTAGCGTTTCTTTTCCATTATCAGTATAATTATTTAGCTTCACAGTGCCTTCCAAAATCTGATAGTAATATTTGAGTACATCACCTTCTGTAAAAATCAAATCTGCAATGTTGTAGTCTTCTGATATTGCACCTTTTGATAGTAAAATTCGTTCGTCGATAACCATAAATAAGAAAGTCTCTAAATTTCTATTGTCTCATATTTGTTAAAACTTACAGAGAAATTTAGCTTTAAATAACATCGTTTTTAATGCGATTCAAAAGTATAAAGATGTATCTTGGAAACTTATGATTTCAATCACATCAGTAGATTTGATAATAGTTTATTTTGTAATATTTGTTGGCTTCCGGATAATTTTTGTCAAACTCTTGTTTAATTTGGATAACTATTCTATTTTTGTAGAGACATCAAAAATAGTTTTATCGAGAAAAAATTACTTTTAAAATCTATTAAATGAAAAATTCTGTACTGGTAATTCTATTTTCAATAGTTCTAGTGTCTTGTGGGGCTTCCAAATCCACAAAAAAATACACCTACAAAAAACCCACAACAAGCAAATCTGTAAGTCTTAAAAAATTGAATTCAACTTACTCAGGCAATGTTTCCGGCAGCAGAGCCTCAGTTTTGAATAATGCGGAAAATTATTTAGGAACGCCTTACAAATATGCGGGAAACACACCATCAGGTTTCGACTGCTCCGGACTAGTCTGCAAAGTTTTTGATGAAAACAAAATCCAAATGCCGAGACGCTCTGCAGATCAAGCAAAACAAGGGAGATCTATCAATGTTTCCGAAGCGAAACCAGGAGATCTTCTGTTTTTTGCAACAGCTGGCGGATCTGCAGTGACGCATGTGGGAATCGTTCACGATATCTTAAACAATGGGGAAGTAACTTTCATCCATTCTTCCACCTCCAAAGGCGTTATCATCTCATCGCTCAATGAGGCTTACTGGAACAAAGCATTTCTTTTTGTGAGAAGTGTGCTTTAGATTTATTATTTTTGCTACGGACGATTCTTTGTTGTCCAATAGAGATCAATTATCATTTATCAATTATCATTTATATCAATATGTCTTTACAGGAAAAAATCGAAAAAGCTTGGGATAACCGCGAACTTTTGAAAGAAGTAGAATACCAAAATGCAGTAAGAGAAGTTGTTGCAAAACTTGACGCTGGAGAACTTAGAACAGCTGAGCCTACAGAAAGCGGTTGGCAAATCAACGAGTGGGTGAAGAAAGGTGTGGTGATGTACTTCCCAATCCAAACCATGGAAACCATAGAAGTTGGCCCATTCGAATTCCACGATAAAATTCCTTTGAAGAAAAATTATGCCGAAAAAGGCGTTAGAGTAGTGCCTCACGCCATCGCAAGACACGGGAGTTTTGTAGCAAGCGGTGTGATTTTGATGCCATCTTACGTCAATATCGGAGCTTATGTAGATTCCGGAACGATGGTGGATACTTGGGCGACGGTTGGAAGCTGTGCACAGATTGGTAAAAACGTTCACTTAAGTGGCGGTGTGGGAATTGGTGGTGTTTTAGAACCTTTGCAAGCGGCGCCGGTTATCATTGAAGATGATGCGTTCATCGGATCACGTTGTATCGTGGTAGAAGGTGTTCGTGTTGGTAAAGAAGCGGTTTTGGGAGCAAATGTTTGTTTGACAATGTCCACCAAAATCATTGATGTTACAGGACCTGAACCAATTGAAACGAAAGGTTATGTTC
>JAGNPP010000026.1 GCA_017989575.1 Chryseobacterium sp. | reverse complement strand
GCGATGTAGAAATTGGCGTAAGACGCTGGCAATCTTTGTCCGTCGCAATACACTGGATCTGGCATTGGAAGTTCGATGATTTTGAGCGAACGTCCGTCCAACAATTTCATTTCTTTTAATTGACGAAGGTTGGTTTGAAGGATTTCGTAATTGTCATCTTCCTTATTATCTTCAATCACTGTGAGAACTGTGTCTTCATTTACGAAACGGATTGTGTCGTCCACGTGTCCGTCTGTATCGTCACCAACGATGCCATCATCTACCCAAAGGACTTGTTTTTGTCCGTAATATTTCTTCAAATATTCCTCAACTTCTTCCTGAGAAAGATGCGGATTTCTGTTTTCATTAAGCAAACAAGATTTCGAAGTCAAAACCGTTCCAGCACCGTTGAATTCAACGGAACCGCCTTCCATTATAATTCCTGGATAAAGAACCGGAAGTCCTTTTTCTTCAGCGATTTTGGTAGGAATCACATCATCCAATTCGAACGGCGGATATTTTCCACCCCACGCGTTGAAACCCCAATCAACAATGATTTTCTTTGGTTCTTCTCCACTTTTATTAACCAAAAAAGCAGGACCGTGATCTCTGCACCACGCGTCATTCGTTTCGTGGAAATAAAATTCGACTTTGGAAATATCTGCGCCAGCTTTGGAGATATGTTCCATTGCGAAAGCCTGCATTTCCTGATCTTTTACATTGATGCAAACAAATTCACCTTTCGTAAGTTCAGCGATGAATTTGGCGTAAGCTGGATAGATTAAATCGATTCTCTCTGGCCAAGATTCTTCTTTGTGAGGCCAAGAAAGCCAGGTTGCTTCGTGCTCTTCCCATTCTGCGGGGAAAGTGTATCCATTTTCTAATGGATTGAAATCTTTATCTATTGTCATTAATCCTCATCAATAAAACGTTTTGTAATCGGCGAATAAGTTTCGATTCTTCTGTCTCTCAGGAATGGCCAATGCTTTCTCATATAATCTGTTTGTGCCAGATCAACTTCTGTTACAACGACTTCTTCTTGGTCGTGAGAAGCGAGGTAAAGTAACTTTCCCTGAGCATTCGTGACAAAACTTCCGCCCCAAAATTTCATTGCCCCATCTTGCTCGAAGCCTACTCTATTCACGGAAACTACAGGAAGTCCGTTTGCAACCGAGTGAGAACGCTGGATTGTTTGCCAGGCATTGTATTGATCTTGATTTGTTTCTTCGTCCTGAGTCGTGTCCCAACCAATTGCTGTTGGATAAAACATAATATCAGCACCCATCAAAGCTGTGATTCTGGAAGCTTCCGGATACCATTGGTCCCAACAAATTAAAACGCCGACTTTTCCAAATTTCGTAGGGAAAACTTTATAGCCTAAATCGCCTGGCGTGAAATAGAATTTTTCATAAAAAGCTGGATCATCCGGAATGTGCATTTTACGGTATTTTCCAAGATAAGTTCCGTCTGCATCTATAATTGCGGTTGTATTGTGATACAATCCAGCGGTTCTTTTTTCAAATAATGAAGCGATGATTACCACGCCTAATTCTTTCGCAATTGGCGACAACGCTTCTGTTGAAGGACCAGGAATTGCTTCTGCCAAATCGAAGTTGTCATAATCTTCTACATCGCAGAAATATAAGGATGTGAAAAGCTCCTGCAAGCAGACAATCTGTGCCCCTTTCGTGGCGGCTTCTCTTATTTTTTCAATGGCTTTGTTCAGGTTTTCCTGCTTGTCTGCCACGCAAGACATCTGAACTGTACCTATTTTAACTTTTGACATTTCTAAAAATTTTTACAAAAATACTAAGATTCTAGGGAATCAAAAATCCAACCAAAAGATTTAAGCTCATATTTCGAAAAATTAATTTTATAATCCATAATTTCTATAGTCTCAAACCGTAAATTTTCTATGGATTTATTACCTTTGCAACAAATTAAAATGCCATAGAATTATGATGAATTACCACACTAGAAAATGGATAAAACCGGAAGATCTCAATCCCAATCATTCACTTTTCGGAGGAAGACTTTTGGAATGGATTGATGAAGAAGCGGCACTTTATGCTATTATTCAATTAGAAAATACCAGAACGGTTACCAAATATATCTCGGAGATCAACTTCGTAAGTTCGGCAAAACAAGGTGACATCATTGAAATCGGAATCGAAGCGGTTGAATTTGGGAGATCTTCTCTTACGCTTCGTTGTGAAGTTCGAAACAAAATGACCCACCAAAAAATTATCACCATCGAAAGATTGGTTTTCGTAGCATTGGACGAAGATGGAAATCCAAAACCGCACGGAAAAACCACAATAGAATATGTGGAAGACCGACTGAATGTAAAAAATACATCTGAAGAAAATCAATAATTTCAATATCGATTAACTTGCGGACTTAGCTTAAATCGATTATCTAATTTAAAAATCAATAGAATCTAATTATTAGGTTCTATTTTTTTTGATAGTTGCTTAAGTTTGATTCCGTTCCGATTATTTTCTTTAAATTCGTCAAGTTTATAAATTGATATTTTTGATATAATGAAAAGAAAAATCCTTCTATCAGCCCTACTTCTTCCGGCTGTAATGGCATTTGGCCAACAATACGGCGGAATGTGGATTCCGACGGAACTCAATGAAAAAGAAATGAAAAGCTTGGGAATGAAGATCTCGGCAAAAGACATCTTCAATCCGGACAAAGCGAGTATCAAAGATGCCGTGGTTCAGTTTGATGGTGGCTGTACGGCAGAAATCATCTCTCCAAAAGGACTTTTGTTGACGAATCACCATTGCGGTTACGACAATATCCAATCCCACTCTACGGTTGAAAATGACCTTTTGACCAATGGATTCTGGGCAAAAGATATGACAGGCGAATTACCAAATCCTGGTGTAACAGTTGACTTCATCACGGACATCAAAGAAGTGACAAGCCAAATTCTAGCAGGAACAGAAAACCTAACTGGAGATGGTCTTAATAAGAAAATCAATGAAAATATTGAAGTTTACAAAAAAGCTCAAAAAACAGAATCTTACCAAACGATTTCTGTAAGATCGATGTATTACGGCAATAAGTTTTATGCTTATGTGATCGAGACTTACAAAGACATTCGTTTGGTTGGCGCACCACCTTCCGCCATTGGAAAGTACGGTTCTGACACGGACAATTGGGTTTGGCCAAGACACACGGGAGATTTCTCGATGTTCAGAATTTATGCTGATAAAAACAACAAACCTGCGGAATATTCCAAAGACAACATTCCTTACGTTCCGAAACATTTCCTTCCGATTTCTATGAAGGATAAGAAAGAGGATGATTTTACATTCGTTTTCGGTTTTCCAGGAAGAACTACGGAATATCTTCCGGCTGTAGCAGTTGATAAAATTATGACCGAAATTGATCCAGCGATGATTTCAGTTCGTGATGTGACCTTGAAAACGCTTGATGAAAAAATGAGAGTTGACAATGCAACCAGAATCAAATACGCTTCGAAATACGCCAGAATATCAAACGCTTGGAAAAAATGGCAAGGCGAAATCGAAGGTCTGAAAAAATCCAATGCAGTTGGGAAAAAGCAACAATACGAGCAATCATTGATTTCGAAAAATCCTGCAATCAAATCAACGATTGACGGACTTAATAAACTTTACAACGAGCAAGCGCCTTACGCATTAAACAGAGCTTACTACAGCGAGTTACCAAGAAATGCAGAAACTTTGGCTCTGGGGAGTTTGTTTGGAAGTTATGTGGAAGCGGTAGAAAACGGAACATCTTCTCAGAAATCTGTGGACAATCTAAAATCCAGACTTTCTGAAATGTACAAAGATTACGAAAGTGGTTTGGATGCAAAAGTGACTGCAAAAGTGCTTGCACTTTACGCCAACAAAACGCCTCAACAGTTCTTGCCAGCTGGTTTTGAAAAATACAAAGATGTCAATCAAAATCTTGCAACGATAGAAAATTGGGCAAAATCATCCATCATCACAGGCGGTGGAAAGGTAAATGGCGCAACTGTTTACACAGACATCAACAAAGTTTTTGCTGATCAAAAAACCTTGGTTCAAGCGCTTAAAAACGACCCTTTGGTTCAGCTTTATACTTCTATCAAAGGAGCTTATATAAAATCGACTCACGACAAAGTGACTTCTCTGCAAACTGAGATTGATGCTTTGCAAAAGAAATTTATGGCGCAACAAATGGAAACGGACAAGGACAGAAAATTCTTTCCAGATGCTAATTCCACGCTTCGTGTGACTTACGGGCAAGTGAAAGGTTCCAATCCAAGAGATGCCGTTTCTTACGGTTACCAGACGCATATTTCGGGAATTATGGAAAAATATATCCCTGGAGATTATGAATTTGATTTGCCGAAAAAACTCATCAATCTTTACAATACCAAAGATTACGGCGTTTACAAAGATAAAACCGGCGAAGTTCCTGTAAACTTCACCGCGACAAATCACACCACCGGCGGAAACTCCGGAAGTCCTGCTTTGGATGCTCACGGAAATTTGATTGGACTCAACTTCGACAGACAATGGGAAGGCACGATGAGCGACATCAATTATGACCCGAAATTATGCAGAAATATTATGGTTGATACCAAGTATATTTTGTTCGTTGTCGATAAATATGCCGATGCAAAATGGTTGCTGAACGAGATGAAAATCGTGAAGTAATTTTAATCCTTAAACTAAATACAGCTTTGCCAAAGATGATTATCTTTGGCAAAGTTTTTTTTCAATGAGTTTCAAAACCCAATTTTACCGAATCGCAAATCCAATCAACAAGAGATTTTCATTTGAGAAATTTTCTCAGAAATTCCCATTTCAGGATTTGATTTTGGTGTATCATTTGGTTTCCGATACGGATTTGAAACACGCTAAACATCTCTTTCCGTATCGTTCTGAGAAGCAATTTGAGAGAGATTTAGATTTTTTATTAAAACATTTTGATTTCATAGATTGGGAAACTTTTTTGAGAAATAAAATTGAAAAAGTTAAAACTAAAAAACCAACCATTCTTTTGACTTTTGATGATGGCTACAGTGAATTTTACGACATCATCGTTCCAATTTTAAAAAGAAAAGGAATTTTTGCCATCAATTTCATCAATCCGAAATTCATTGATAATCACGAGATGATGTGGCGGAACAAAGCGAGTTTGATAGTCTCAGAAATCATTGATAATGAAATACTTCAAAACAAAACTTCCAAGTTTAAGGATTTTGGAAGCGATTTGAAAACGAATATCAATTCTATTCTAAAAATCAATTTTAAAAATAAAAATAAGCTAGATGACATTGCGAATCATCTTGAGATTGATTTCAATAATTATCTCAAAAAAAATCCGGTTTATCTTACAACAGAGCAACTAATCAATTTAAAAAACGAAGGTTTCGGAATCAGTTCGCACGGTTGGAATCATCCGCTTTACAATCAACTTTCTTTGTCTGAGCAATTGAAAAACACGCAGAAATCCTTGGATTATATGAAAGAAAATCAATTTCTGAATGATTCTTTTGCATTTCCTTTTACAGACCATTTGGTTGATAATCAGTTTTTTGATAATATTTCCAAACAAAATCCTGAACTGAAGTTTACTTTTGGCTCGGCAGGTTTGAAACTTGATTCTTATCCTAAAAATCTTCAAAGAATTCCCATCGAAACCGAAAATTATTCGGCCGAAGAAATTCTTAAAAACGAAATTTTATATTATCAATTTTTGAAGAAACTCAATAAAAACAAGATTATACGAAGTTAAAATTATGCTTTGAATAATGTGTTTCTTATATTTGTTGAAACTATTTTTCTGTGATAAAAATCGTCGGACTCAACAAGCAACAACTCAACGGATTTACAAGTTCTGAAGATTTTCAGAATTTTCCCTTCGCTCCGATTTCTGAACTTAGAGAGATTTCTCACATCCAAAATCCGCGCGCTAAACCTGATGATATTTTATTGTTTTTAGCTTATGATGATGAGATTCTCGCTGGTTATTTGGGAATTCTTCCCGATGATATTGTGGGGGAAAATGGTGAAAAATTTCACTTTGGTTGGCTCTCTACACTTTTTGTCAGCGAAAAACACAGGGGAAAACAGATTGCTCAGAAATTGCTTTTCGACGCAGAGGAAAAATATCATAAAAAGTTGATGATTACAGAGTTTACGTCAAGTGCAGAAGGACTCTACAATAAGATCGGTTTCTTTGATTATTTGAAGCCGAAAAAAGCGATCCGATATTACTTCAAATCTAATCTGGCGGAGCTTTTACCTTCCAAAAAACCAATTTTTGAAAAGAATAAAATCTGGTTGAAGCGATTGGATAATTTTGTCAATTTTTTCATTCCGTATTTTGGGAATGGAAAAAATCATCTTTATAAAATCACAAAATCTCTGGACGAAAAACTGGAGAAATTTATCAATCATCAGAAAAAAAATCCGCTTGGGAGAAGTTCGGAAGAATTCAAATGGATTGCAGATTTCCCTTGGCTTTCCACAGAAAAAGGACAAGCAAATTATCTATTTTCTTCGTTTTCAAAGGATTATGAAATGTTTTGGGTTTCGGTTTATCAGAATCAGGAAATTGTTTCTGCGATGTTTTGTTCCGTCAGAAATGGACATTTAAAAGTGCTTTATCACTTCGGAAACGTGAATCTGGTTTCAGAAATTCTTCCGAAAATCATCAAAAAATACAAGGCTAAAATGATGACGATTTTTGATGATAAATTGAATATTTCCATTCAGAAAAACAATTCTCCAAAAGCCATTTATAAACGTCCAATGGAAAGAAAATATCTTATTCATAAAGATTTGAAAGAAAGAATCGGGAAAGATTTCGATTATGATTTCAAAGACGGTGATGGCGATTTTTCTTTTACTTAATCTCGATAATGATTAAAGAAATCGAAGTTCTAAACAATTTAATTTTCAAACCTTTAAAATTAAATATCACTGAAATAATTCCTGATTTGGAATGTGAAGATTATTTTGGTTTTAATTTTAAAATCAATGAAACTCGAATCAAATTCAGAAAATCAAAACTAACGCCGAAGAAAGTTGGACAATTCGTAACGTTTTGGAAACGGGATTCTGAAGGGAAAACTGTTCCTTTTGACATTAATGATGATTTCGATTTTTACATTATTTCAATCGAAGAAAATGAAAATTCTGGAGTTTTCATTTTTCCAAAATGGATTTTAGAAAAGGAAAATTTTATTTCCAGCGAACTGAAAGTTGGAAAACGAGGTTTCAGAATCTACGCAAATTGGCATTTTCCAAACAGCAAACAAGCTGAGAAAACCAAACTTTGGCAAACGCAGTTCTTCATTAATTATAAAGATTCGGAAAATAATTTGTTAGAAAAGTGGAGAAAAATCTTTAAGTCAAATTAGAATATTTACTTTTCGCAATCGCATTTTTGTCTGTTGTAACGCTTGAAAGCATTGTCCCAAAACGGATAAAACTTGATCGCCATATAAAAATTGGCGGCGTGAAGTTTCTTATGCTGAAACAGAATTGGAAACGCATTTTCGCTTCCCAAAATCAGCGGACCCAATCTGAAATATGCGCCAAACTGAACATTTTTGTACTCCGACAAAGTTGTTGAAACGCCGTAACCAAAAGCTTCTTTTTGCACAGAATAATTGGCATTCAGAATATTATTTCGTTTCAAAGAATTCTCAAAAACCGGAACGCGCTGAATCCAATTGAAATTAATAAAATGATTTTCTTTGATTCTCTGACTGTAATTTAGATTGACACTAGTCGGCAAACCAATCTTGAAACCATTTCCTACAAAGGATTTGTTCTCATCACCGTAAGCTTCTTGGCTGAGTAATTTCAAATATTGCTCCGGACTTTCGAACTTTTGATCTTCGAGATTGGGATTGTTTTGAAGCCAAACAGTGCTTCCATTAGCAAAACTGTGATTGATTCCATTCTTGAAATTGACATAACCCAAATCCAGAATATTAAAAGAAAACCGTGATTGATAGTCCTCTTCGCGCGGATTTCTGTTAATCATTGTAAGCCCAAGATCCAGACCCAGTCCGGAACCATTTTGTTTGTAATCGTAACTTTTATTCTCAGAATTGTAATTGGTAATGTAGTTTACTGCTAGGTCATAGTTGGACGCATAGATGTTAAGAAGATCGGGATTTTCGCCTGCAGCAGGTTCTGATACCGTGAGATCTATATTTTTGTGACTAATGATGTTGGCTGCATCAAAACCCATTTCATACTTCAAATTCAGTCCCAAAATCAATTGTTTGTCCGAGTAGGGAAAAATAGAGGTAGCGGCATTCAGACCAATCTCGCCCCAGTTCATCGTGGTAGATCCAAATGGTTGCATCTCATAAGCAGGCGGCTGAGTCACCATTTCGTTCCCAAAACGCAGATAATTATCAAAATCCAGAACCGAAGACTGCGTCCGCAATCTGCTGAAGATTCCAAATACATATTTCTTCTCCTTGATATTGGCGGTCATAGAAAAAGAAGGACCCAAAATATCTGAATTGAAAATAAGATTTGCATTGTCTTTATTATAAAAATCGAAAACATTCGCATTGTTTTCACCGGTGAAATTCTGTCTTGGATTGGCTGTGTAAATCGGGGTTTTCAAAATTCCTAAAAGGCTCTGCTTCGAGATGTACGCATAATCATTCTGCAAAAAAAGATCCGCTGAAACCAGATTTACGTCCCAAGGATTTGGGTTGAGGAATGGTTGCGTAGGCGATAGCGCTGCCGAGTTGATTCCGCTGTAACTGTCGTTCATAAAAGTCCAATTGTTTTGCGCCGCAAGCCTGTGACTAGCGAAACACAAAACACAAAAAAATAGGAATTTCAACATCTTGTTACTGAGTCTCTATAAAACAATCTTCTTGAAAAAATATTGTAGTCAATCAACAGATAATTTAGATTGAATGTACAAAAGGAATTCATTCTTTATTTGAAAAACCTCAACTAATTTTCTTAGTTTTATGGAAATCATTTTCTATATTAATAATTCAAAACTAATATGCAAGATTTTAAAATCAAGGAAATAAGTAATCTGAAAAAGTTGAGAGCAATCTCGATTGGGTTTCTGATGTTGGTGAATTTTGCAATTGTTGGTTTTTTCGTTTATGGTTTCTATGATGTTTATCGGTCGAGAAATCTGACGGAAAATTTCATTGCTTATATCTTTCCGACTCTGGTTTCCATTCAACTGGTTTTGGCGGTTGGATTTGGTCCATTAATTTTTATAATTTCCAAAAGGTTTTCAAGGGTTTTGAAAGAGATTGAAGATTTGAATGACGAATTTACCATTCACTACCAGCGATATACAAACTTCATTTACAAATTTTTCTCTGTCGTTCCTTTGTATTTGATTTCGCAGAAAGGTTTATTTATATTCAGAAATTTCAAAACAGAATTGCTTCCGCCAAACGCTATTAAATATGTTAAAATCAAGAATGTAAATATGGGACGTTTTAGAAGATCTTTTATTGATATCTATCAAAACGACGGTTCAAAATCCAGAATTACCTACTACACTACGTACCCAAGAGAAGCCGAATTTTTCCACGACAACATTCATTTGATTAATGATAATGTGCGGGTTGAGAATCTTTTTAATCAGAAAAAATGAGACTCCCGAAAACAAAAAAAAGTGAAGCATTTCTGCTCCACTTTTTTTATTGATAAAATCGGTTAAGATTAATATCCGAAAATCTCCTCCAGGCTTACTTCCGTGAATATTCCCATTTTGTTGATGGAATCCATATTCAGGTTTTCTTTTTTCCCGATGATTGCGGTGTTGTAAGACAACGGCTTGATTTCGGTGTTGTAGAAAGAAGTCAGTTCTGGCAATGTCAGTTTCTGAATCTCAGCGTAAACATCTTTTCTGATGTCATAATCTACGCCCAATTTCTTAAGGGAAAGTTGGTTGTAGAAAATCGTTGTTCTATTAATTCTGTTGGATGCGATTTGCTTAAGTGCAGAACCTTTTGCATTCTCGAACTGAGCCGGAATCTGTGGCAATTCTGCCATCAAATCACTCATCGCAGAAACTGCTGCAGGCAATTTGTTGGACTGCGTACCGATATAATTGGTCACATAGTTCGGTTTGTTTTTCTCTGTCGCATTAGCATAAGAAACATAAGCTGAATACGCCAAAGACTTACTCTCACGGATTTCCTGAAACACGATAGAAGACAATCCACGTCCGAAATACTCGTTGAAAACACTTGCTTTTCCGAAGTTAGAGAGGTTTACATTTCCAGCTTTTGCCACTTTGGACATTTCCATTTGCACCATATCATAGTTGGTGAAATATACTTTGCCATTGGTTGCCAATTCTGGATAATCCTTAGCTTTTGCAGGCTGAAGTTTTGTGTTTACAACGTATGGTTTGATGGCTTTTTCAAGACCTTTTTGATCTACACCGTACAAGAATACTTCGTAAGGATACTCATTCAAAGTTTTGATTTTTGACATCAACTCATTTACATTGATGCTTTGCAAACGCTCTTTGGAAATCACATCCGTCATTCTGGATTCTTTACCAAATTTAGCATAGTTTGCCAAAGCGGCCATAATTCTGTTCTTGTCTTTTTTCGCAACATCTCTGGATTCCAAAAGTGTTTTCACAGTTTGGTCATAGATGCCTTTGTCCGCTTTCACATTGTTGATCCAGTGGTTCATCAGCTCTACACCTTTTTGCATATTGCTTTCCAATCCGCTAAGAGCGATGATCATTTGATCGTTAGACGTACGGAAACTGTTGGAAATTCCTAATTTGTAGAATTCTTCCTTCAATTGTTCCGGCGTGTATTTGTCTGTTCCAAGATATTGAAGAACCGTTACACCAAGTGCCAATTCTTTGTCATTATCCGTCCCAAAAGGAAATACATAATTCACCTGAGCCACTTCATTGTATTTGTTCTTGATGAAGCTTACTTTTTTGTCTTTGATTGTAGAAGTTGCAATTGCTTTTTTGAAATCAATGAATTCTGGTTTGATATCAGAAGATTTTGTATTGATGATTTCTTTCAAGAAAGGCGATTGTGCGTCTCTGTTCAGTTTGATTGGCGTAATTCCTGGATTTTCTACACGTACCAATTTGTCATTCACGCCTTTTTCTTTGTAAACTACCACGTAATTTTCTTTAAAAAACTCGTTAGCAAATTTCACAACATCAGCTTTGGTTATCGCTTCGTATTGGTTTACCTCTTCCAATTCTTGTTCCCAAGTTCTGTTTCCAATGTAAGTTGAATATAAAGTTGTAGCCAATCCATCAGCAGTTTCCCAACGTTTCATTCTCTGAACTTTCAAATCGTTCACGATGGCGTTCAACATCCAGTCTGGGAATTGTCCTTTTTTAACAAGGTCAATTTGTTCCAATAACAATTTCTTAGCTTCATCAAAACTTTGTCCTTCTTTTGGCACAACGCTTAAAACAAATGCACCGTAAGTTTTGAAAGGTGATTCGTAAGCACCAGCGCCAAGCGTTTTTTGCTTTTGATTGATGTTAAGGTCTATCAAGCCTGCATCGCCACTGTTGCTCAATATTTCTGCAACAACATCCGCTAATCTTGCTTCTTGAGTTCCGTTGGAATCCGTTCTCCACGCCATTGTCATTCTTGGTGTAGATGGGCTTTTCACGATTCTGGAAACCACTTTTGTCATTGGCTCTTCAGACACCATTTTTTTCATTGGCAATTCTTTGTACTTGAATGTTCCGAAGTACTGATCTACCATTTTAATGGTCTTATCAAAATCCAAATCACCAACCAAAACTACCGCCATATTATTAGGCACATAGTAAGTATCAAAATATTTATGAATCGCTACCATAGACGGGCTTTTCAAATGCTCCGAAGTTCCAATCGTCGTCTGCTGACCGTTTGGATGTTTCGGGAAAAGTGCTTCCATCATTGCGTAGTTTACCAATCTTCCGTCGTTGTCCTGCGCACGGTTGAACTCTTCGTAAACAGCTTCCAACTCTGTGTGGAACAATCTCAAAACCAATTCTGAGAAACGCTCTTTTTCTACTTTCAACCATTTTTCCAATTCGTTGGATGGGATGTTGTTTTTGTAAACCGTCTCGTCCAACCAAGTGTGAGCGTTGGTTCCTGTGGCTCCAAGAGAAGAGATTGCTTTGTCGTACTCATTGGCGATTGTATATTTGGACGCTTCCAAAGACACCTCATCAATCTTTTTGTACAATGCTTTTTTCTTTTCCGGATCTTTCTCCGCTTTGTGTTGCTCGTAAAGGTCAGAGATTTGCGTCAGGTAAGTTTTTTCCTTTGCCCAATCGCTGGTTCCCAATTTAGAAGTTCCTTTGAAAACCATATGCTCCAGGTAGTGCGCCAATCCTGTATTGTCGCTAGGATCGTTGTTGGATCCTGTTCTTACAGGGATGTATGTCTGGATTCTGGGAGCGTCATCATTTTTGGCTAGATAGACTTTCAGTCCGTTTTTCAGGGTGTAGATTCTCACACCCGATTTGTCATTTACTACCGTTTCGTAGCTGTAACCTTGACTATCAGTTTGATTTTTTGTTTCAAATTTCTGTGCCATTGCATTCATCATAAATAAAAGTGAAATTGAAATTAGAATTTTCTTCATATATATTTATTTTTTATTTTTTCTGGAGCGTAATTTACGCAACATTTTATTAGTCACAAAGAATTGAAGATTGTTACTCTGGGATAAAAAGAAAAGCACAGATTTTTGTCTGTGCTTATTTATTCTTATGATCTAAAATCTCACAACATCTTCAACAACTCCTCCGCTACTTTTTCAGATGAAGCAGGGTTTTGTCCAGTAATCAGTTTGCCATCTACCACAGCGTATGGACTCCAGTCCTCTATTTTGCTGTAGTTTCCGCCGTTCTCTTTCAGCATATCTTCTACAAGAAACGGAACAATGTCGGTCAATTGCACAGCCTCTTCTTCGCTATTGGTAAAACCAGTTACGTTTTTGCCATTTACTAGATATTCGCCATCGATTTTCACGTGTCTCAAAACACCCGGTGCGTGGCATACAAATGCGACAGGTTTATCGGCTTTATAAAAATCTACGATCAATTGCTGAGAAGTCGCATCTTCTGCCAAATCCCAAAGAGGTCCGTGACCGCCGGGATAGAAAACGGCATCATAATCTGCGGGGTTGATTTCCGATAATTTTTTGGTATTGCTCAATTGCGCCAACAAATCTTTGTCCTCAGCCATTCTTCGTGTTGCATCGGTCTGTGCTGTTGGATCTTCACTTTTTGGATCGATGGGTGGTTGTCCACCTTTTGGAGATGCCAATGTGATTTCTGCACCTTGGTCAGCTAACGCATAATAAGGCGCCGCCAATTCTTCTGTCCAAAATCCTGTTTTCTTACCTGTGTTTCCTAGATCTTCGTGGCTCGTAAGCACGATTAATATTTTTTTGTTCATATCAATGATTTTTTAATTTGATAAGACAAAATTGAACCAATCAACATTAAAAACACAGGACATAAGTCACAAAATTGCTGTGACACAAATCACTATTTTCTTGTAATACGGCTCAAAGTCTCTCTGGAAACCCCGAGATAGGATGCGATGATGGTTTTAGGAACGCGCTGTGTAAGAGTTGGATATTGGATGGAGAATTGTTCAAATCGTTCTTTGGCATCCGTGGTAAGCAAAGACAGAATTCTTTTCTGCAAAGCCACATAACCCAAACTGTTTTTGATTCTGAAAAAATGTTCTACCTTGTGGTTTTCCAGACAGATCTTTTCCAAATCATCTTTTGAAAGGGTGTACAGCTCCACATCTTCCAGACAATGGATGCTTGTGACCGATGGAACGCCTGTATAAAACGCCTGAAAATCGGAAATCCACCAGTTTTCCATCGCAAACTGAATAATATGTTCTTTGCCGTGGGTATCTATATAAGAGGCTTTCAGCAGGCCTTTGGTGACAAAATAAATGTTGGTGATAGGTTCGTTCTCCTGAATCAAATATTGGTGTTTTTTCAGTTTCCTCAATTTAAAATAAGAACCGAGCGTTGCAAACTCATCGTCTGACAATGGTATCAATTCCTCAAAATGTTTCCTTAGTTCCAAACTCATTTAACCCAAGTTTTGCATAATTTCGTGAATCTTCTTTGTCAAGTTTACAAGGTGCTTATCTATTTCATTTTCGGTCATCGTAGAAAGAGGAGTAGATGGAGTATTTAATGCTTGATATTTACTTAATTTTGAAGCGTCAAAATAACAAAACTTTAATATTATAGGTAGAATTACTGTTCCATTCTTAGCTGAATTTTCGAGTATTGGAGGAATCTCCTCTTGATTAATAAAATTTGATGAGAGAAAATCTGTTGACACTAGAAAAATAGCAATTCCCGCATCATCTAAACCAGATTTAATATTGTCTTTCCAAAGATCGCCTACTTCCAATTTTTGATCATCCCAAATATCTATATCAATTTGCAAATGGCTTTTGAGTACGTCTAAATTTTTTTTGACAAGTTCAAGCCAAACTTTATCCTTATGTGAATAACTAATAAACACTTTATTCTTTTTTATTTCTTTAACCATTTCCATTTCTTTATTAGAATTTATACTATCTGTTTCTAGATCAAATTCATAGCTATTCAAATAATTTAAACAATTGCCTTTTTTTAAACTTAATTTTAAATATGTTTGATCAAGTTCAAAGAAATTATTTGATTTTGAAAAAGCATATAGGCAAACGAGTGATTTTGGAAGATATAGATCAAGTGGGAAAGTTTTTAGAGGCAAGTTGTTAATCCAAAGTTTTCTCAAACTTTTTAAGTGATGAATATTATTGTCAATTACTGAAATACTATTATTACTTATATCAAGTTCACGTACTTTTTTTAGTTTATAAATCTCTTGTGGAACTACGGTAATTTTATTATTTGATATATGTAAACTGAGAAGATTTTGCAGGTTTGCAATTTGAATGGGTAAACTTTTTATTTTATTATTATTTAAGTTCAAGATTTTCAAATTAGTTAATGAACATATTTTTGCATAAAAATTTGAAATGTTATTACCAGAGAGATCCAAAGTTTCAAGTCGCTTTAACCTTTCAATATCAGATGGTATTATCTTGATTTGGTTATTTCTTAAAATTAGTTTTTTTAAGTTTTTTAATGCAAAAATTTCTTTTGGGATTTCTTTTAAGTTTTGATTAGACAAATCTAATTTTGAGATGTTAATATTTTTAATTTCTATACTCATTATAAATTCTTACTTTTGTTATTCCTTTGGAGGGAAGGTTTACCAATAAGGCTAAATATCAGTGGCTTGCTCACAAAGATAGGTATACTTATTTGCTTCGGCAACCTCACTAAAATAAGCTTAAGTTTATAACCCGAGCCGCTGAGAAAGCACTCGGGATTTTTTTTAATTATTTTCTACATTGTCCAGTTCATTCTGTAGATTTTTCATATAGAAATTCCCCAACAAAAAAACCACCTCCAACCACTTCACAAGTGGCTAAAGGTGGTTGGTCAAGTGGTTGTAGATGTTTACCTGAGTGGTCTCGGGCGGTTGGTGACCATCCAAAGGTGGTTGGGTAAGTGGGTGTAACTTGTACTAGCTGGCGCTTCACATCATCCCCGGATTACATACAGACGGGATGACATTGGAGTCGGTTGATTTTAAAAATTCGCAATTGCGGATGTGAAATCGCTACCAAAGAAAGGCAGCAAGGCGTTTGAGAAATCATCTTAATATCATTTGTGTGTAAAACAAATATATTTTAAATATCAATATATTATAAAAATTAGCCTTAAAAATTTTAATTAGAACAATAATACTGTTCTCACATTTACCAAACATCAACAAACTCCGATTTTCCCGCTTTTTTTATTTTTATTACATTTACAGAATAGACAATTCACAACCTTAAAAGAAATTTTTTATAATGAAAAAACTCATTC
>JAGNPP010000187.1 GCA_017989575.1 Chryseobacterium sp. | reverse complement strand
GTTATATTCACAGAGCATTTGAAAAAATCTCTGAGAGAAGAAACTTTGCTCAAATCACAACGCTTACCGATAGAATGAACTACTGCTCTGCCCCAATCAACAATTTGGGTTGGCATATGACAGTTGAAAAATTGATTGGGATTAAAGTTCCAAAACGTGTAGATTATATGCGTGTGATTTTGATGGAATTGGCGAGAATTGGTGACCATTTGATTTGTAACGGTGTAACAGGAATGGACGCCGGCGCAATCACAGGACTGACTTATATGTTCATCGAGAGAGAGCGCATTTATGATATGTACGAGCAGGTTTGCGGTGCAAGGATGACAACTAATATGGGAAGAATCGGCGGTTTCGAAAGAGATTTCACACCCAAGTTCCACGAATTGTTGAAAGACTTCTTGAAGACTTTCCCGGCAAGATTTGCAGAATTCGGTCAATTGTTAGAAAGAAACCGAATCTTTATGGACAGAACCATCGGCGCAGGCGCAATCTCAGCAGAGCGAGCTTTGAGCTACGGTTTCACTGGTCCAAACCTTCGTGCAGCTGGCGTTGATTATGACGTGAGAGTTGCACAGCCTTATTCTTCTTACGAAGATTTCGATTTCATCATTCCGGTGGGAACTGCAGGCGATACTTACGACCGTTTTATGGTTCGTCAGCAGGAGATTTGGGAATCTTTGAAAATCATCAACCAAGCTTACGACAATCTTCCAGAAGGACCATTCCACGCGGATGTTCCTGATTTCTATCTTCCTGAAAAGGCAGATGTTTACAACAAAATGGAAGCTTTGATTTACCATTTCAAAATCGTAATGGGAGAAACAGATGTTCCTAAAGGCGAAGTTTACCACGCTGTAGAAGGTGGAAACGGAGAATTAGGATTCTATCTTGTGAGCGATGGCGGAAGAACGCCTTACAGATTGCACTTCAGAAGACCTTGTTTCATTTATTACCAAGCTTATCCGGAAATGATTACCGGCGCTGTAATATCTGATGCGATTGTGACTATGTGTAGTATGAATATCATTGCGGGAGAATTAGACGCATAATTATTAGACAAATAGATGAAAGATAAAAGACTTTCATTTCAAAAATAAAAATTGAATTTAGAATACAGAATTGCGAGTCTCGACTCTTTGTTCTTGGTTCTTTAATCTTAAATAAGATGAGCGAAACAATTGCTTTTAAACCTGAAAGCTTAGCGCAGGTTCATAAAATTATGGCGAGATATCCGGAAGGCAGACAAAAATCTGCGTTGATTCCTGTCTTGCACATTGCACAGAAAGAATTTGATGGTTGGCTGGCTGTTCCAGTAATGGATTATGTTGCTGAAATATTAAGCATCACGCCAATCGAAGTATATGAAGTTGCTACTTTCTATACAATGTTCAATATGAAGCCGGTTGGAAAATATGTTTTGGAAGTTTGCAGAACTGGACCTTGTATGCTGAACGGAAGTGATAATATTCTCGACCACATCAGAACCAAATTGAATATTAAAGACGGCGAAACCACAGCAGACGGACTTTTCACTTTGAAACCTGGAGAATGTCTTGGCGCTTGTGGATATGCACCGATGATGCAGTTGGGGAAATTCTACCACGAGCATTTGACCATCGAAAAAGTGGACGAAATCATCGACCTTTGCAGACAAGGCGCCATCGATTTAGGTTAAGAATTAATTTAAAAAAATAATTAAGCAAAAGCTGTCACACTGAGCTTGTCGAAGTGCAAAAGCCAATTGCTATAAGCTTATAAATATAATGAGTAAAAAACTTTTACTTAAAAACGCACATATTGAGGGAATCCGTTACTTCGAAACTTACCGTAAACACGGTGGTTACGAAGCAGCAGAGAAAGCTCTAAAAATGACTACCGATGCAGTTCTTGAAGAAGTGAAAACTTCCGGTCTTCGTGGTCGTGGTGGTGCTGGTTTCCCTACTGGAATGAAGTGGAGTTTCCTTGCAAAACCAGAAGGCGTTCCAAGACACTTGGTCGTAAATGCCGATGAGTCCGAACCAGGAACTTTCAAAGACAGATATTTGATGGAGTTCCTTCCTCATTTATTGATTGAAGGAATGCTGATTTCATCTTTTGTTCTGGGTTCCAATGTTTCATACATCTATATTAGAGGAGAATATTCCTGGATTCCGGATATTTTGGAAGAAGCTATTGAAGAAGCGAAAGCTGCAGGATTTCTTGGAAAAAATATCTTAGGAACTGGCTTCGATTGCGAAATCTATGTTCAGAGAGGAGCTGGAGCTTACATTTGTGGTGAAGAAACAGCATTGTTGGAATCTCTTGAAGGTAAGAGAGGAAACCCAAGACTGAAACCACCTTTCCCTGCTATCAAAGGACTTTGGGAAAGACCAACGGTGGTAAATAATGTTGAAACCATTGCTGCAGTTGTTCCAATTATCGATATTACTGGCGCTGAATATGCCAAAATCGGCGTTGGGAGGTCAACAGGAACTAAGTTGATTTCTGCTTGTGGCAACATTAATAAGCCTGGCGTTTACGAAATTGATATGACCATTACGGTTGAAGAATTTATTTATTCTGATGAATATTGTGGTGGAATCCCGAATGGTAAAAAACTTAAAGCTTGTATTCCTGGTGGAAGTTCTGTTCCAATTGTTCCTGCAAATCTTTTATTGAAAACGATCAATGGTGAACCAAGATATATGAACTACGAATCCCTTGCTGACGGTGGTTTTGCTACCGGAACGATGATGGGTTCAGGTGGATTTATAGTTTTGGATGAAGACCAATGTGTGGTAAATCATACAATGACTTTAGCGAGATTCTACAACCACGAGAGTTGTGGACAATGTACGCCTTGCCGTGAAGGAACGGGTTGGATGTACAAAATCTTGAAAAAAATAGAAAAAGGAGAAGGTAAAATGGCAGACATCGATTTGCTTTGGGACATCCAGAGAAAAATCGAAGGGAATACCATTTGTCCTTTGGGAGATGCTGCTGCTTGGCCGGTTGCCGCTGCTATCAGACACTTCAGAGATGAGTTCGAATGGCACGTTAATAACCCTGAGTTGAGCCAAAACCAAAATTATGGATTGGCAAATTATGCAGACCCAATCCCGGCAGTTGCCAAGTAGGAAGTTGAAGATATTATAATGAAGAAGTTCTTTGAAGTAATTTTTGTATTTTTTGTTGGGTTAAATTTTGTAGCAGCGCAACAAAAAGACTCTTTGGTAATTGATGGAATCTCTGGAAATCACGTAAAGAATTCTGAGGTAAAATCTCTACTAAAAAAAGGAACAATGTTCGTTTTTTGGGGTTGGAACAGAGCTGGATTTAGCGATTCTGATATTAGATTCAAAGGAAATGGTTATGATTTTACGTTGCAAAATGTAACCGCTCAAGACAGACCATCGCCTTTGAGTTTGGATTATATTAATCCTGGAAAAGTATCTATTCCACAATTTAATTTCAGATATGCTTATTTTTTGAAAGATAATCTGGCGTTGGTAGTTGGAACAGACCATATGAAGTATGTGATGGATCAGAATCAAATTGCAAAGTTTAACGGTCATATTTCTGACCCGACTTATGCAGGGATGGTTCAGAACGGGCAAGTCAATTTATCAGACGAACAGTTTTTAACCTTTGAGCATACAGACGGATTGAATTATGTGAATGCAGGTGTAGAGAAATACAAAAATCTATTAACAAAAAAGAATTTTGATATTTTTTGGGCTTATGGAGCTGGCGCAGGTGTTCTTTTTCCAAAAAGCAATGTGAAACTTTTTGGGAATGAAAGAAGTGACAGATTTCACGTAGCAGGATTTGGAGTGGACGCAAGAGCCAACATCAATCTTGTTTTCTGGAATCATTGGATGGCAAGAGTTGAAGGAAAATTTGGTTACATCAATATGCCGGATATTAAGACTAAACTTAACAATAAACCTGATAAAGCAAGTCAGGACTTCGTATTCTACCAAGTTAATTTTGGAATCGGATACGTTTTTAATAGAAAATTAAAGAATTAAAATATACATTAAGAGATATTTTAAATTTATAAATAGAATTGACAAAAGATTTAGGAGTTAGGTTTTTCATTAAAATCTAAAATCCAAAATCTAAAATCTTGAAATATGAGCGAAGAAGTCAAAAAATTTAAAGTTACCATAGACGGACAGACTACTGAAGTTTTGCCTGGTACTTCTATTTTGGAAGCTGCAAGACAAATCGGTGGAAAATCTGTTCCGCCAGCTATGTGTTATTATAGCAAACTGGAAACCAGTGGAGGACGATGCAGAACGTGTTTGGTAGAAGTTTCCAAAGGTTCCGAAGCAGACCCGAGACCAATGCCGAAGTTAGTTGCAAGTTGCAGAACTGGCGTAATGGACGGAATGGAAGTAAAAAACCTTAGTTCTGAAAAAGCACAGGAAGGTAGAAAAGCGGTGACCGAATTCCTTTTGGTGAATCACCCTTTGGATTGCCCGGTTTGTGATCAGGCGGGAGAATGTCATCTTCAGGATCTTGGTTACGAGCACGGAAATCTTGAAACCAGAACTGAGTTCGAAAGAAATACTTATGATGCAGACGACATTGGCCCGAACATCAAATTGAATATGAACCGTTGCATCCTTTGCGCAAGATGTGTATTGGCTGCAAATCAATTGACGGAGAAAAGAGAGCACGGAATCCTCTACAGAGGAGACCACGCAGAAATCTCTACAATGTTGAACAAAGCTTTGGACAATGATTTCATCGGAAACGTAATCGATGTTTGTCCAGTTGGAGCATTGACTGACAGAACGGCGAGATTCACCAGCAGAGTTTGGTTTACAAAACCTTACAACGCAACTTGTTCTTGTACAAAATGCAGCGGAAAAGCGGTAGTTTGGATGAAAGGTGATGAAGTTGTTCGTGTAACTGCCAGAAAAGACCAGTACGATGAAGTTGAAGATTGGATCTGTGACGAATGTCGTTTCCACAAAAAAGATACAGCACTTTGGAACATCGAAGGGCCAAGACATATCGACAGACATTCTGTAATTTCTCTCAACCATTACGAGAAAAAAACGGACAGTTACAATGTTTTGGAAAATTCTGATGCTAAAGAAATTGGCATTTCAGACGAAAAAGAAATTGAAAAATTAGATAATGAGACAATTTGATTTTGAGAACTTCTCAAGAATCAAAACTCAAATAAATTGATATGGAATTACTGACTTTTAAAATCATATTAGTACTTGCTTTATTCCTTCTAGCGCTTACTATCGCAGCCTACTCTACTTGGGCAGAAAGAAAAGTGGCCGCTATTATGCAGGACAGGATCGGACCAAACAGATCGGGACCTTTCGGATTGTTGCAACCGTTGGCTGATGGAGGTAAATTTTTCTTCAAAGAAGATTTTACACCGCAGAACGCCGAGAAATTCCTTTTTG
>JAGNPP010000025.1 GCA_017989575.1 Chryseobacterium sp. | reverse complement strand
TTGCAAAACCGAATCTCAGTTTTCAACAAATGGAATTTTAAAAGAAAAGAAAATCGCCAAGCGAGTTTTGCTTTGAGATATTTTTACGAAGATAGATTTGGTGGCGAAATGCAGTGGCAAAAGCGAAACCGAGGTTCTGACGATGTTTACGGCGAAAGCATTTACACCAACAGATTAGAGTTTTTTGGAATTTATCAATTGCCATTGAAAGAGAAATTTTTGCTTCAATATTCTTACAATTACCATCATCAGGATTCGTTTTACGGGAATACTTCTTACTTGGCGACTCAAAAAGTTTTGTTTTTGCAAATGAATTGGGAGAAGCAATTGGGCAAACATCTTTTGAAAAGTGGAACGACTTTGAAATCAACTTTCTACGATGACAACACGCCTGGAACCGCAAATATCGCAGGGGAAAATCAGCCGATGAAATCGCCGATTTATGGTTTTTATTTGGAAGACGAATGGGAAATCAATGATAAAAACACCTTGCTTTTGGGTTACCGATATGATTATCACAAGATTCACAAATCTGTGCATTCGCCGAGAGTTGCGTGGAAATTTGAGCCGAATCCTTACCATACTTTGAGATTTAGTTTTGGTACAGGTTTCCGCGTTGTGAATCTTTTCACAGAAGACCACGCGGCGTTGACTGGCTCGCGGGAAGTGGTTATTGCGGATGATTTGAAGCCAGAAAAATCTTTGAATACGAATCTGAGTTATCTGATGAAAATTCCGATTAAAGATTATTTTATCAATGTTGATGTGAACGGATTTTACTCTTATTTCAACAATAAAATTGTGGGCGATTTTGATTCGGAGCCGGATAAAATCATTTATGATAATTTGGCTGGACACGCGATTTCGAGAGGGGTTTCTGCGGACATCAGTACGAACTGGAGTTTGCCAATTCAGTTGATGTTTGGAGTGACTTATATGGATGTCTATCAGGAAAATGAAGGCGACAGAATCCAGCAATTACACGCACCGAAATGGAGTGGAACTTACAATTTGAGTTATCAGTTTGCTAATAAATTTTCGGTGGATTTGACGGGACAATTTTACGGACCAATGCGATTGCCAACTGTTCCAGATGATTTTCGACCGGATTATTCGCCTTGGTTTACGTTGATGAATATTCAGCTGACAAAGAAATTTGATAATGGTTTTGAGATTTATGGTGGTGTTAGAAATCTATTAAACTTTACACCAAAAAATCCGATTCTTCGCCCCTTTGACCCGTTTGATAATCAAGTGGATGATGTTTCGAGCAATCCTTACGGTTATACTTTCGATACGACTTATGGTTATGCGCCAATGCAGGGAATTCGGACGTTTTTGGGAATTCGTTATCAGATTAGATAAATTATTAAACTTAAAATTAATAACCACAAAAGTCACAAAAGATATAAACTACTTTAAGTCTATCAAAGTCAAAAAAAGGAAAAGTAACAAAATCTTTTTTGCTCTTTTCACGAATTTAATATTACATTCTCTTTTGTGACTTTTGTGGTTAAATTTTTCCAAATGAAAATATTGACTTTCATATTATTAATGATTTCCGGGATTTTTAATTCGCAGGAAGTGAAGCGTTATGGATTTGAAAGTTTACCGGATAAGTTGGACAAACCGATTTTGATTTATATGAAAACCGATTGGTGCTCGATTTGTAAAATTCAGAAATATCAGATGGAGAAGGATTTGGCGTTGAAAAATTTGATGGATGAAAAGGTTTATTTTATCACTTTTAATCCTGAAAAATATAAGGAAACGATTACTTTTTTTGGTGAAAATTACAATTATATTTCGAACGGAAATTCTGGGATTCACGAGTTGGCGGTTGAAATTTCACCCAACAAAAAACCAGTTTATCCGAGTTGGGTTTTGATTGATAAAGATGGGAAAGTTTTGTTTCGAAATGAGGGATTGGTTAATAATGGGATTTTTAAATTATTGATAATCAATGTGATTCAGAGTGCTGGTCTTAAGAAAAGTAAATGAAAAATCTTCAAAACAAGATTAAATTACTGTTAATCATATTTTGAAGATTTGTAGTTTTTTTGTTTTCAAATATATTAGATAAACAATTTAACTCCCCGCAATCGGACTTCCAAAAATCCCAACGGCCATTTCTGCCCAAATTATCAGTAATAAAGCAATAATTCCCAGAACCAAAATCAATCTGGATTTGAAAGTTTTTACTTTTTTCAAAACAAAATCAATCGTAAAAACGGTTGCAAACATCAAGATTCCCATAATCAGAAAATCGGACAAAGTCCATTTGACTTCTTTCGTGAACTGCATCGCAATCAATGGAATGCTCAATAAAACAAACGGAATTGAAAATAGAAGTACGCTTCTTTGATTAGTTGTTATCATAATTTTAAGTTTTAATTAAATATAAAGAACTTTGAATTACAAAGTAAATAAATATTTTCTAAACTTTCAAAATTATTTTCAAATTAATATGACTTTTTACCAAACTGATAACGCTCATTTTTTTGTTTATCTTTAGGATATAAATTTGTGAAAAATATTTAATCGATGATCAATTACGTTACAGCAGAAGAGGCAGTTTCAATTATTAAAAGTGGCGACAGGATTTTCGGACACGGAAGTGCTTGTACGCCTAATATTTTGTATGATGAGTTGGCAAAACAATCTTCCAGGCTCAGCAATGTGGAGATGGTTTCCATCACGCAACAAGGTAATGTAGAAATTGCTAAACCTCAATATAAAGACAGTTTTTTCATCAATTCTTTGTTTACTTCTACGCCGGTTCGTGAGGCTGTGAATGGTGAAAATGGAGATTATGTTCCGATTTTCTTAAGCGAAATTCCAGTACTTTTCAAAAACGGAATTCTGCAGATTGATGTCGCTTTGATTACCGTTTCTCCACCGGACGATCACGGTTATTGTACGCTTGGAACTTCTGTGGATGTTGCGAGAAGTGCGATTGATACTGCAAAAACTATCATTGCGGTTGTAAATCCAAAAATGCCAAGAACGCACGGCGACGGAATGATTCACATCAACCGAATCGAAAAATTAGTGTGGAATGAGGAAGATCTTTTGACCATAGATTATGGCTCCAAAGTTGGCGCAGAAGAAATGCTGATTGGAAAACACGTTGCAGAATTGATTGATGACAAAGCAACTTTGCAAATGGGAATCGGAACCATTCCGGATGCGGTTTTGAAATGTCTTGGAAATCATAAAGATCTTGGCGTTCACACGGAAATGTTGAGCGATGGCGTGATTGATTTGATTAAAAATGACATCATTAATAACAAATATAAAGGAACGCACACCAACAGAACGATTACAAGTTTCTGCTTCGGAACCAGAAAGTTATATGATTTTGTGGATGACAATCCTTCGATTGCGTTTATGGATGTTCAGCACGTGAATTTCCCGATCAATATTATGAAAAATAAAAAAATGCACGCCATCAATTCGGCTATCGAAATTGATATCACGGGTCAGGTTTGTGCAGATTCTATCGGGACTTACCAGTTCAGCGGGATTGGCGGACAAATGGATTTTATGCGAGGCGCCGCGTTGAGCGAAGGTGGAAAACCAATTATGGCACTTTCTTCCAGAACCAAAAAAGGTGTGCCGAGAATCGTTCCTTTCCTGAAACAAGGCGCTGGCGTTGTGACAACCAGAGGCCATATTCATTATGTTGTTACGGAATTTGGAACGGCTTACTTGTACGGAAAAAACCTCCGTCAAAGAGCAAAAGCATTGATTGATATTTCTCATCCAGATGACAGAGAAATGCTAGAGAGATCGGCGTTTGAACGATTTAAATAAAATTAAACAAACTTTTAATTTTTTCTCACTTTTGTTGTATATTTGATATAACACACAAGTACTTTTTAATTGAAATCAATTTACAACTTAATAAAAGAAGAGATTCGGAAACAGCCTAATATTCAGGAATCCATTTTGGGAAAAGCAAACCCGTGGAAAAGGAGTCATTATATTATTCTTTCTGAGATTATTAAAGAGGAACTTTCTAAAAAAGAAGAATTGCAGAATGAGAGAAAGTTTGAACTCGGAACCAGTATTTCTCATATCACTTTGCAACGTTTTTTTGAGAGTGATTATGATTATAAGACTCACAACGATCTGCGTTTTCTGAAAACGCTGGACAAGATTTGTATTTTCTTGGGGTTCAAAGATCTAAGTGCTTTCGTGATGAATGTGAAGGACAAGAATCTTTATAATAAATCCGCGTTCGAAAAGGAATTTACAACAGATCTTGTTTACAAATACTGCCAGACAAATTTTGAGTTTTTCAAGGTCTTTCCCGAATTGAAGCTTGAGATTTTCAATGATTTAATTTTTCCGGAAGCGCCTTTCCGCGAGAGAATTAGAAATTACAGTTCACAACTTTGTGAGAGAAAACTGAAACTTGTAGTCAACAACAACCGATCCAATTTTGAGATTTTTGATTTGGATATTATCTCAGAAGAGGCAGAAAAAATAGTGGTGAAAACACAGGAATTTTGGAATCTGGTATTTGTGGTAGAGAACTCTGAAGAAGAATATGTCGTGAATGAGCTTAATACCCAAATCTACTTCATTAAGAAAAAGAACAATGAATGGAAAATCTGGGACAATTACAACCCGAACTCCGGATTACTTAATATTGAAATAGAAAAAAAGCCGTAAACAACGGCTTCATTTTTTCAATCTGTGCATTTATGTTTTTAGAATCCTGAATTTTTCTATAACAAATGTAACACTACAAATCCATAATACTTAAACTTAAAAATACTTAAAACTACTTATTGTGTTTTTTGTATATATATTCTGTTTTTATTAAATTAACGGTTAACAAAAGATAATTATTTTACTAAATAATACTTAAAATTAATTAGTGTAAAGTTAATATTTTTAATGAATATCATTCACGTTTTAAAACTAAAAACTAACAGATGTTAGTTAGTTCCCGAAAAATTCTTATCTTGGCATCAACAGATATAAAAGTAAAAAGTAAAATGTCAACACTCACTTTTGCCGAGAAAATCGCACAGGCCGAGAATTTTCTCCCAATCAACGGAACAGATTATTTAGAATTTTATGTGGGAAATGCCAAGCAAGCGGCGCATTTTTACAAAACGGCCTTCGGTTTTCAGTCGCTTGCGTATGCAGGTCCGGAAACTGGCGTGCGCGACCGCTCGTCGTACGTTCTTCAGCAAGGAAAAATCAGATTGATTTTGACTTCCGGTCTCAAATCCGATTCACCAATTTGTGAACATCAAAAAAAACACGGCGACGGTGTCAAGATTTTGGCACTTTGGGTAGATGACGCCGAAAAAGCCTTTGAAGAAACCACAAAACGTGGCGGAAAACCATACTTGGAACCGCAAACTTTGACCGATGAATTTGGTGAAGTGAAGATGTCTGGAATCTACACTTACGGCGAAACGGTTCATATGTTTATAGAAAGAAAAAATTATACAGGACCTTTTATGCCAGGCTACGAAAAGTGGGAAAGCGATTACAACCCTTCCGATGTCGGACTTTTGTACGTCGACCATTGCGTAGGAAATGTCGGCTGGGACAGGATGATTCCAACGGTGGAGTGGTACGAGAAAGTAATGGGATTTGTCAACATTCTTTCGTTTGATGACAAACAAATCAACACAGAATATTCCGCTTTGATGTCAAAAGTAATGTCCAACGGAAACGGATTTGCAAAGTTCCCAATCAACGAACCAGCCGAAGGTCAGAGAAAATCTCAGGTGGAGGAATATTTGGATTTCTACGAAGGCGAAGGCGTTCAGCACATTGCTGTTGCGACAAAAGATATCGTAAAAACCGTTACAGAACTGAAAAGTCGTGGAATCGAATTCCTTTCGCCACCGCCGGAAGCTTATTACGAAATGATTCCGGATAGAGTTGGGAACATCGACGAAGACATCAAAAAACTTCAAAGTTTAGGGATTTTGGTTGACTGTGACGAGGAAGGTTATCTACTTCAAATCTTCACAAAACCAGTCGAAGACAGACCAACCTTGTTCTACGAAATCATCGAGAGACACGGCGCTCAAAGCTTCGGAGCCGGAAATTTCAAAGCACTTTTTGAAGCCTTGGAAAAAGAGCAGGAAAAACGTGGCAACTTATAAAACCAAATCATTCACTATAGAATTAAAGCATTATTTTTAATGCTTTAATTTTTTATGGCAACTTATCCGCCTTCCACTCCCAAACCTAACGAAGTGGTTCGACGAAGTCAATCTTTTTGCCTAGCTTTTCCTCCTCACAAAAAGAGCTCCGTTCAAGTCGGGTTGTGCTTCGCAGAGTTGAACCATTTTCCATTTATTAAAATTGAGAGCAGTTTTAATCTTTGTTGAGTTTTACGTCTTTGCGAACCTTAAAAATATTTTCAATAATGTCAAAAAAAACTTTGCGGACTTTGCGTTAAATTTCAGCAAGAGACAATAATAAAATCTTAAACTTAAAAAAATGAAATCATTCATAGAATATTCCTCAGATTCAGACTTTTCCATTCACAATATTCCGTTTGGCGTTTGTGTTTTTAATAAAGAATTTATTGCCTGCGCCACCAGAATTGGCGACATCGTTATCGATTTGGCAACCTTGTACGACCTTGGCTATTTTGAGGAAATCACCGAAATGGACGACAATGTCTTCGAAGCCTACACCATCAACGAATTCATCGAACTTGGAAAACCGATTACCAATAAAGTCAGAGAAAAAATCCAACAGCTTTTATTGGAAGATTCACTTCTTTCAAAAGACGAACGAACGATTACAGACTGCTTCTATAATCTAGACGAAGTCCAAATGATGATGCCTTTGCACATCCCGAATTACACCGATTTTTACAGCAGTATTCAGCACGCCACCAATGTCGGAATGATGTTCCGCGACCCAGCCAATGCACTTCTTCCAAACTGGAAACATTTGCCGGTTGGTTATCACGGTCGTGCGTCTTCCATCGTTTTATCAGGCATTGACATCATCAGACCTTGCGGACAAATCAAGCCTCCGGACGCAGATAAACCAATTTTCAGTGCTTCAAAACAGCTCGATTTCGAATTGGAAATGGCTTTTGTAGTGAATAAAAATACAGATTTGGGCGACAGGATTTCTGTGGCTGAGGCAGAAGATGCAATTTTTGGGATGATGATTTTTAATGATTGGTCGGCGAGAGATATTCAAAGTTGGGAATATGTTCCCTTGGGACCGTTTTTAGGAAAGAATTTCGGTTCGTCTATTTCGCCTTGGATTGTGACTTTGGAAGCTTTGAAACCCTTCAAAACTGAATCTCCAAAACAAGAACCGGAAGTTTTAGATTATCTGAAATTCGAAGGCGATAAAAATTACGACATCAATCTCGAAGTTTATTTGAAGCCAGAAAATTCCGAAGAAAATCTGATTTCCCAAAGCAATTACAAGTTTATGTATTGGAATATGTTCCAGCAATTGGCACATCATACGGTCAATGGTTGCAATGTGGAAGTTGGTGATGTTTACGCCAGTGGAACGATTTCCGGCGAAGAAGAAAAATCGTACGGCTCGATGTTAGAATTATCTTGGAAAGGCACAAAACCACTGCAATTGAAAAACGGCATCGAAAGAAAATTTATAGAAGACGGCGATACGATTACGATGAAAGCTTGGTCTGAGAAAGACGGAATCCGAGTTGGTTTTGGGGAAGTTTCAGGGAAGATTTTGCCTGCAATTTAAATCTATTTGTGATGAAAATTTCAGCACTTTTCTTAATTTTTATTATTTTATTCAGTTGCAAAAAATCCCACGAAGGAATTAGTGATTGTTTTTGTGTGGCAAATGAAGCATCAGATTCAGTGATGATGATTACAAATCCTGTTTTTGAAACTAAGGATAATCAAGAGTTTGTAAGTTATAATTGTGCTGAAGTAGAAATTGCAATCGCATCTGTCACAGATTCCGCCGGAAATGAATCTTGCAAAAACCTAGTTGATATCAAGTGTATTTCGAACCAATCTTATAGCTTAAAATTAGCAAACAAATTAAATTACACGTCTGCAAAATTCAAAGAAATAAATTCGAATGATGAATCTGATAAGCGTTTTTTGATTAATGAATTTAAAGAAAATCCTAAACAAATTTTCGAAGTGAATATTGATAAGAATAAAGAAATCGTAGCAATAAAAAACTTGAGAAATAATAATTAATGAAAACAATCATCCCATCCGATATTTCCGCAGTTCAGCTTCAACAAGTAATGCAAACAGCAATTGCGCCACGTCCAATTGCTTTGGCAAGTACAATCAATGCGAAAGGAGAAGTCAATCTTTCGCCTTTCAGTTTTTTCAATATGTTCAGCACGGTTCCGCCGATTGTGATTATTTCGCCTTCCCGAAGAGTGCGTGACAATACCACAAAACACACCTTAGAAAATCTGAAAGAAGTTCCAGAATTGGTCATCGGAAATGTGAATTTCGAGATGGTTCAGCAAGTTTCTTTGGCAAGTACGGAATATGAAGATGGTATTAATGAATTCATCAAATCCGGATTGACGATGAAACCAGCCGACATCGTAAAACCACCTTTGATTGCTGAATCTCCTGTTAATTTTGAGTGTAAAGTTCTTGAAATTAAAAGTTTAGGAGAACTTGGAGGTGCAGGAAATCTCGTGATTGCAGAGGTTGTGAAAATTCATATCAATGAGAAATATCTCGACAAAAGTGGAAATCTGGACCAAAAACAATTGGATTTGGTCGCTAGATTAGGCGGAAATTTCTACGCCCGAAACAACGAAAATAATATCTTCGAAGTTCCAAAACCGCTGGTTACAAAAGGAATTGGCTATGACCAACTTCCAAACGAAATCAAGCAAAGTCATATTTTTACAGGCAACGATTTGGGAATGCTGGCGAATGTGGAAATTTTACCAAGTGGTGTTTTTTCTTCGGAAAAAGATGTACATTTATTAGCTCAGAATTATTTAAAAAACAATGAAATCGAAAATGCGTGGAATGTTTTAAAATCTGACTGATAGCCATTAAAAACTAAAAACCATCCATTAAACTATGAAAAAATCGGTGTATCAAACCATCATCAGCCTTCTGATTTTGGTGATTGTGATGTCGGTTTTTGCCGTTGTCAATATTCAGGTCAGTTTGAAATATGAAACTGAGAATATGAAAGATTGTATTTCGCTAGTTTCTGGGAGAAATCTTTGTCAGGAATTGTTGGTTTCCAAAATCATCATTGTGATTTGCTTGATAATTGTTTCTGGGATGTTGAGTTTTAGGAATAGGATTGTGAGAGATTGAATTTACTTTTCTCGTTCTATTTTTGTGGGATTTTGACGGGTGTCGAAAATATCAACAATTTGAATTTCTTGTTTTATAAACTTATAAATCATTTTGTAATTTCCAACAACTAAATATCTGTAATTTTGATTAAGCTTCTCAAGGTTCAGCTCAATTTGTCCAGATTCTGGATTGTGAATCAGTTGTTTTGTAGATGCTAGAATATCTTTACGGATTTTGTGAGCTACTTTTTTGCTGGTATTTTCAGAATAATAATCAAAAATATCTTTAAGATTTTGAATGGCAAAATCTGTCCAAATGATTTTTATTGCTACCAATTTGAAGAAATTTTCTCTAATTCTTCTTGCGTTTTGAATCTTCCATTTTCAAAATCATCCTCAGATTTAGCGATTCTTTCGTGTAGTTCTTCAACAGTAAAAGGTTTTAATTCTTTTTCTGTTTGTTTCGTTTTTTTCAAAAGCTTTTCGAATTGAGAAATCAATTCCTCACTTTGAAGATTTAGAAAAGCCTGAACAAATTCTATTTTTCTCGTTTCGATATTCATTTTCAATAGGTTTTAATCAAAATTACAAATTTATTTTTAATGAAGTAAATCTCAAATAATTAAATCATCTTATCTCCATCCGGCGAAACCACCTGAGCCTTATAAAGCAAAGAATAATAACCATTTTTCGCGAGCAATTCCTGATGCGTGCCTTCTTCCACAATCAATCCGTGGTCCATCACGATGATTTTGTCCGCTTTTTCAATCGTTGAAAGTCGGTGCGCAATTAGGATTGATGTTCTATTTTTCGTGATTTTTTCCGTTGCTCTTTGGATTAATTTTTCACTTTCGTGGTCGATGGATGAGGTCGCTTCGTCCAGAATCAGAATTTTCGGGTCAGAAAGATAAGCTCTTAAAAATGACAACAATTGTCTTTGTCCAAGCGAAATGGATGAGCCTCTCTCGCTCACCACATAATCGTAACCGTTTGGTAAACTTTCAATAAATTCATCAACGCCAATATCTTTCGCCGCTTTCTTAATTTGTTCTAAAGTAATGCTTTCGTCACCCAAAGTCAGGTTTTCAAAAATACTGCCGTGGAAAAGGAAAACATCCTGAAGAACCACGCCGATATGACTTCTCAGATTATACAATTCATAATCCCGAATATCAACATCATCCAACATAATTTTCCCAGAATTAATATCATAAAGTCTGGTAATCAAACTGATAATCGTAGATTTTCCGGCTCCGGTTGCACCGACGATTGCGACAGTTTCTCCAGAATTAACTTTAAAATCGATACCTTTCAAAACCAACTGTTTCTCATCATAAGCAAAATGAACATTCTGAAATTCAATCTTCCCATCAAAATGGTCTCGGGCAATCGTTCCGTTATTTGGCATCGCTTGGTCTTCATCCATCACACCCAGAACCCGCTCTGCACCTACAATTCCTCTCTGAATATTATTAAATCTATCCGCAATCTGTCTCAACGGACGAATCAACATATTAATGAACTGAATAAAAGCAATGATTACACCAGGCGTAGATTTAATAAAACCACCATAAAACAAGATGAATCCAATGAAAAGTGAAGAAATCAATTCTACAACCGGAAAGAACAATGAGAAGATGAAAACCGTTCTCAGTAAGGCTTTCTTAAGTTCAATATTAATTTTATCAAACTTCGTAAACTCGGCTTCCTGTCTGTTAAAAACCTGGATCAAAGGCATTCCTGCCAAACGTTCCTGTACGAAACTGTTCTGGGTCGAGGTCCAACTTCTTTCCTGTCCAAAAGCGGTTTTTAGTTTTTTCTGGAAAATCCTTGTAATGACAACCATTATCGGAAGAATTGCCAAAGAAATCATACTCAGATGTGTGTCCACTTGGAACATCATAAAAAGGACAAAAGCGATTCTCAGAATGTCTCCAAAAACCATCAGAAATCCGTCTGTGTAAACTGTGGCAATCGTTTCTACATCGCCGACTGCTCTTGTTACGAGGCTTCCAATCGGCGTTTTGTCAAAAAATGCGGTTCGGAAATAGATGAGTTTGTGATACAATCTTTCCCGGATGTCGCGGATGACGTTTTGTGAGATGAAATTGGAGAAGTAAACCAAGAAAAAGTTGAGAATGGTTTCCGAAACTACCAGCCCGATGAAGAGATAAATATGCTTCATCAAAGAACTTTTGTCGCGGAATTTGATGATGTCATTATCCACAATTTGCATCGAAAGATACGGTCTGTACGTAGAAATCATTGCCAGAACGATGGAGATAATCAATGTGAAAATAAACCAAGACCGGAATTTCATCCCAATCAAAAAAAGTCGTTTTACAATATCCCAAGTCGTTTGTTTCTTCATTTTTTTAGATTCCGAAGATTTTTCAGTGTTGAAAAAATCTTTGCAAAAATAAGGTTTTAAAAATTTAAATCTTAATTTGAAGATTTAAATATAACTTAAATTCATACCCAACATCCACCAAAAATAGGCCTTGCGCTGGTGCAGAAACACCGGCAGAATTACGGAATTTATCCTCGATGATTTTTTTCAAATCGTCTGGCGTAATCTTTCCCGTTCCAACTTCTACCATTGTTCCAACAATTGCCCGAACCATATTTCTCAAAAATCGGTCAGCAGAAATCGTGAATTTCAGTTGATTTCCAAGTAGTTCCCATTCTGCTTTGTAGATTTTGCAAATGTTGGTTTTATTATCAGTGTGAAGTTTGGCGAAACTGGTGAAGTCCTCGTACTCGAAAAGGATTTTGCAGGCCTCATTCATCAAGTCAATATTCAAAGGTTTTTGACGCCAATATTGCCAGGAAGCATCTTTGGAAAATGGATCTTTTTCCAGCGAAATATAATATTCATAAGTCCGGAAAGTCGCACTGAATCTTGCGTGCATATCATCCGCAACTTCAAAAATATGTTTGATAGAGATGTTTTCTGACAGAAAAGAATTGAGTTTATAAACCAAATTTTCATCCAGCTTTTGTTTAGTTTCAAAGTGGGCGAACATCTTTTTGGCGTGTACGCCCGTGTCTGTTCTTCCCGCTCCCGTTGTTTTTATGGGCTCTCGCAGAATGGTGGACAATGCTTTTTCCAATTCTTCCTGCACAGAAATTTCGTTTGGTTGAATCTGATAACCAAAATACGCGGAACCATTGTAAGAAAACTCTATAAAATATCTCATTTCGAAGGCAAATTTCCTGATTTTTTTTTAATTATCAAGAAATCTTAATTCGTAATTTCGCATTTCGAAAATCATTAAAAATGAAACGCCTGAACACCAGCAAACTTTCCAATCCTGCAGAATTTATAAAACTAATGGTCGTCATTTTTGTTTTGGTTTCAATTTTTCTTTTTAGTCAAGGATCCTCGCAAAGCCAGATTGTTGTCAATGTCGTGGTTTTGCTGATCCTTTTTATTATTTTGCAATCTACATTTGTGATTTTGTACAAAAAGGGAAGTAAAAGTTTAGCTTTTTGGATTCTGATGATTTTATTATTAATGGGAACTTCGTTAGCTGTAGCAATCTGGTATTTTTCAAAATATGGAATTACTTTTCAGCTTTAATCATTAAATTAAATTTAAAAATGAAACGCATTCTCCTTTTGTCAGACACCCATTCTTACATTGATGATCGGATTCTCGATTACGCAAAAGACGCAGACGAGGTTTGGCATTGTGGCGATTTTGGGAATATGAAAGTGATTGAAGAATTAGAAAAAATAAAATCAATTCGTGGTGTTTACGGAAACATTGATGAAGCAAAAATCAGAACCATTTTTCCCGAAGTTTTGAGTTTCAAATGTGAAGAAGTGGATGTTTTGATGATTCATATCGGTGGTTATCCGGAACGATATTCGGCGCTGGCAAAGGCTGAAATTGCTGAGAAAAAACCAAAACTTTTCATTTCCGGACATTCTCACATTCTGAAAGCAATGTACGATAAAAGGAATAATTTATTACACCTCAATCCCGGAGCTTGCGGAAAAGTCGGCTGGCACAAAGTAAGGACGATGATGCGTTTTACCATCAATAAAGATGAAATCAAAGATTTAGAGATAATAGAATTAGGAACTAAATAATATGAAAATAGGAGACAAAGTTTCTGTAATCGATGATAATCTCAAAGGGAAAGTCATAAAAATAATTGCTAATCAGGTGAAGATCGAGGATGAGCACGGCTTCACTTATGATTTGCCTAAAAGCAAATTGACGCTCATCGATTCCAAATTGTATGAAAATTCGCCTGTCATCAAGAAAAATGAAAATTCTAAAAACGTTTCCAAAAAACACAACAAAACACCATTAAAACTAGACCTTCATTTTCAATTGTTGGTCAAAAATCCCTCTAGCTATGATGCTTTCGAAAGATTGATGATTCAAAAAGAAAAACTATTGGAAACCATAGATTTCTGTCGGAAAAATCACATCAAAAATCTCGAAATCATCCACGGAATCGGCGACGGCGTTTTGCAGAAAATGGTTTACGATATTTTGGAAGGCTTATCAAATGTCGAGTACGACGAACACGGATTTTTCTACCACGAGTCAGGTAGAGTAGAAGTCAAATTTCTGTAGAATCCCTTTGGCAGGAATCTTGAACATTAAGATTATCGTTATCAAAAACTCAAATATATGTTCACATTAGCACAAATAGAATCAGCACATTCCGACGTAGAGAGCGGAAAAAACTTCCCAGCATTTGCAAAAACAATCAAAGAGTTGGGCGTTCAGACTTTCGAAACTTTCGTGGAAGATGGCTCAAGCATTTACAAAGGAAATGACGGCCACGAAGTGTCAGGCGTTCAGAAATACGCACCACTTTTGATTTATGGAATCGTAAATCCAGAGAAATTTTTGGCAGATTTGAGAAATCACCAACAAGGAAACACAGACTTTTTCCAGTTTTGCAAAGACTGTGCAGACAGCGGAATATTCAAGTGGATTGTTGATTTAAACGCAAAAACTTGTACTTATTACGACTGCGAAGGAAATCATGTTTTTAAAGAAAAAATCCCGAGTTAACACGGGATTTTAGTTTTATCAACAAATTGAAAAGTCTATTATCTTTTCTCTATCATCTCTCAATCTAATTCAGCGAAACATCCTCCGGTGCATTTGCCCAAAGCAAGAATTCTCCACCAAGATTTTGCATAATATTTTTCCAAAGACCTTGGTCATTTGGCAACGTGTAGTCCAAGTTGTAAACATCCACAATCGTCCACAATTTTCGTTGCAATTCACCTTCCAATTGCAAGGCCGACCAGCCAGAATAGCCAGAAAAAACCTTGAGATCCGCCACGCTTATTTCCTGATTTACAACCGCAGAAATCACAGAATCAATATCTTCCGTCAGATAGAATTCGTGGTTGATTTCGATATATTCAGGCGTTATTTTTTCGCCTTTTAGGATGAAGTAGATTCTTTCATTTTCCACCGGTCCACCTTCGTAAAGCTCCACCGGAAAACCAAATGCAGTCATCAATCGGGAGCTGATGTTTTGATTTTTTTTATTCAAAATGAGGCCAAAAGCGCCGTTCTCATTATGATCCACAATCAGAACAACCGAACGGGAAAATATATCGCCCGACACATCCGGCGTTGATATTAAAATTTTACCTTTGTAAGAGTAATTCATCTATCAAAGCTAAAAAAAATATTTTTTTTGAAAAAGAATTAAAGGAAAATTTAAGTTAAAATTACCAAAACTAAAATTATTTGGGCGCCTCTATCCGCCCTCCGTTTCCTCCCTATTTCACATCGGGATCCACTCGGGTCGGGGCGCGCTTCGCAAAAAAGAAATATTGTTTATCAAATTAACATTAGTCATCATTTTAGAATTCAGAAACAAATGAATCAGTCAGAAAACCTTCACGATAAAAGAAAAATCTACGACAAATCGCAACTCATAGAAACCGAAATCAAGGAAAATCCAATCGAGCAATTCCGAAACTGGTTTCTGGATGCCGAAGAAAATCCCCAAGTGTTTGAAGCCAACGCAATGGCAATCTCAACAGTAGAAGAAGATGGCTGTCCAAGAACAAGAATGGTGTTGCTAAAATCCTACAATTGGGAAGGTTTCATTTTCTATACCAATTACGAAAGCCGAAAAGGAAAATCAATTGAGACTACACACAAGGCTTGTCTTCATTTTTTTTGGCCAAGTCTGGAACGCCAAATTATCATCAAAGCCAATGTGGAAAAGATTGCGGAAAACCTTAGCGATGGCTATTTTCATTCAAGACCAAAAGGCAGTCAGTTGGGCGCAATGGTTTCACCTCAAAGTCAGGAAATCCCAGACCGAAGTTTCCTAGAAAATAAACTGAAAGATTTGGAATCCGAATTTGAAAACAAAGAAATCCCAAGACCGAAAAATTGGGGTGGCTACATCGCAAAACCTTACGAAATAGAATTTTGGCAGGGTAGGCCCAATCGCCTTCACGACAGAATTATTTATACTCTGACGGAAGATTTTGACTGGAAAATAGCACGATTGGCACCGTAAGATTAACATTTTTTATAAGATTCTTAACTTATATTTTGGTTTGTTTTTTCGTTCTTTGTTTTATTAACCATTACAAACAAAATTAATTATGAAAAATCTTTTTAGAATTGCAAGTGTTCTTTCGCTTGGTATTTTGCTGTCTTTTAGTTTTTTAAAAGAGAAAAAAGTTGTGGTCATAGACGCAGGTCACGGTGGAACAGATTTGGGAGCAAACCGAAACGGAATTTATGAAAAAGAAATCGTCCTCAA
>JAGNPP010000186.1 GCA_017989575.1 Chryseobacterium sp. | reverse complement strand
CAGCATATGGGCGTTTGCGCAGAATTGTGTGCTAAAGAAAACGACATCACGAGAGAAGAGCAAGATGCTTTTGCAATACAATCTTACAAAAGAGCGGCATCTGCTTGGGAAGCTGGAAAATTTGCTGAAGAAGTTGTTCCTGTTTCGATTCCTCAAAGAAAAGGTGAACCAATTATTTTCTCGGAAGACGAAGAATATAAAGCGGTTAAGTTTGATAAAATCCCAACTTTAGGTACAGTTTTCCAAAAAGAAAATGGAACAGTAACTGCAGCCAACGCATCAACATTGAATGACGGCGCATCTGCTTTGATTCTAATGTCAAAAGAAAAAATGGAAGAATTAGGATTGAAACCATTGGCTAAAATCATTTCTTATGCTGATGCTGCCGTAGAGCCGGAAAGATTCACAATGGCACCTTCGAAAGCTTTGCCAATTGCACTAAAGAAAGCAAATCTCACGAAAGACGATATCAATTTCTTCGAATTGAATGAAGCTTTTTCGGTAGTTGGTTTAGCCAATACAAAAGTTTTAGGATTGGATGCTTCAAAAGTGAATGTCAATGGAGGCGCAGTTTCCATCGGTCATCCGCTGGGAAGTTCTGGTTCCAGAATTATTGTTACTTTGATTAATGTTCTCAAACAAAACAATGGAAAATACGGTGCAGCTGCAATTTGCAACGGTGGCGGTGGCGCAACAGCTATTGTGATTGAGAATTTGCAATAGATTTTGAAAACCACAAAAGGCACAAAAGAAAATCTAAAATATAATTTTCTGAGAATCGATTCTTTTTTGAACTTTTACTAAGTGAAAATAGACTTCGGCTTTTGTGACTTTTGTGGTTGAAATAACAAGATAAATTTCAAAACCCTTTCAGATTTCAAAGTTCGAAAGGGTTTTTGTTATTAAATTTTTGATACAAATGCATTTTTTCATCAACTTGTAATTCCTTTTTTTACTTTTGTCTAAATAATTATTTCCAATGTCCGAAATAGAAAAAACAATTCCAGAAAACTCAATCAAAAATAATCCGAAAATTATGCGCGCTTGGGCGTTGTACGATTGGGCAAACTCGGTTTATTCCTTGGTGATTACCTCCACAATCTTTCCGATTTATTATGCAATTTTGACGACGGCGTATGAAAAGAAAGAGTTTGTTGCAGAATCTAATCGTTGGATTGATGTTGCGGTGCCTCATATGATTACCATTTTTGGAAAACAATACCATCCCGACACGGTTTATGGCTATTCTCTCACGCTTTCCTTTTTGATTGTCGTTTTGCTTTCCCCGATTTTGTCGTCGTTGGCAGACACGATTGGGAACAAGAAATCTTTTCTTCAGTTTTTCTGTTATCTGGGCGCAACATCTTGTATGGGATTGGCGATGTTTACAGGAATGGGAACGGTTTGGCTGGGTTTGTTGTTCAGTGTGACGGCAAGTGTCGGTTTCTGGGGTAGTTTGGTTTTTTACAATTCCTTTCTGCCGGATATTGCAACGCCTGACAAGCAGGATTCGCTTTCTGCAAAAGGTTATGTTTACGGTTACATCGGTTCTGTGATTTTGGTGATTATTTGTTTGTTCTTGATTCAGGTTTGTGCGGAAACGCCTAAGCAGGCACAGATTTACACGCGTGTGAGTTTCCTTTTGACAGGTGCTTGGTGGTTTGGTTTTTCTCAATACACCTTCAAACATTTGCCACAATTTGGTCAGGTTAAGGAGCAATTGCCGAAAGATTTGGTTTTGCTTAATTATAAAAACATTTTCAAAAGTCACAGAGAACAAGGTGGTTTCTTCGAAGTTTTGAAAGATAATTTCGGTTTTTACTTTGATGTTTTCAAACAAAGTTTCCGTGAATTGTTCAAAGTTGGAGGTCATCTTTTTGCCGATAAAAATTTGAAATTCTTCCTCTCCAGTTTCTTTTTCTACAGTGTTGGGATGCAGACGATTTTCCTGATGGCAACATTGTTTGGAAAGCGTGAAATCAATATGGCTCAGGATAAATTGATAATGACGCTTTTATTAATTCAAATCGAAGCGATTATCGGAGCCTTGTTTTTCTCTTGGTTATCAAAGAAAATTGGGAACAAAAATGTCATTAGCATCACCGTTGCTTTGTGGATTGGCGCTTGTCTTTCAGCCTATTATTTGAACAAAGAAAATCCCAATGTAGAATATCAGTTTTACGGAATTGCTGCTGTAATTGGTTTGGTGATGGGCGGTTTGCAAGCGATGTCGAGGTCAACGTATTCCAAGTTGTTGCCGCAGGATTCTATGGACAACACAACGTTCTTCAGCTTTTATGATGTCTTGGAAAAAATTGCCATTATCTTAGGAACTTTCATCTTCGCAACGTTGATAGAATATTACAACAATATGCGTTACGCCGCTTTATCGATGACGATTTTCTTTGCCATTGGCTTGATATTGATTCGTTTTATGAAAGTAAAAAATAATATAAAATAATTATCATTTTGAGAGTATTAGGTTTTCTATTTTTATTGATTTTTGCAACATTCAATGCTCAGACTTCGGTTTCAGAAGATTTGATTATAGGTAAGAAAGTTACGTTGGATTCTAAGATTCTTAATGAAAAAAGGACTTTGAATATCTATCTTCCACAGACTTATGACAAGACCAAAAGTTATCCTGTCATTTATATTCTGGACGGAAGTATGAATGAGGATTTCCTTCATTTGGTCGGACTTCAGCAGTTTTTCAATATGCAGTTCAAAATACCGGATTTCATAATCGTTGGTATTGCAAATGTTGATAGAAAAAGGGATTTCACGTTTCATACAGATTTGAAAGATTTGCAGAAAGATTATCCTACAACGGGACATTCGGACAAATTTATTCGTTTTCTAGGAGAAGAGTTGCAGCCTTTTATCGATAAAAATTACAAAACTGATAAAACAAAATATATCATTGGACAGTCGCTTGGTGGACTTTTGGCAACTGAGGTTTTATTGAATAAACCAAATCTTTTCACCCATTATTTTATCATCAGTCCAAGCCTATGGTGGGATGATGAGAGTCTTTTGAACAAAGCCAATGCATTGCTATCAGCGCAGAAAGATGATGAGAGGTTTGTGTATGTTTCTGTCGGAAAAAATGAACACAAGACAATGGTGAAAGATGCAGATTCCCTTTTTCAAATTCTCAAAAATTCAGGAAAAAAGAAATTGAAATTAGAATATAATCTGATGCAGGACGACAATCACGCAACGGTTTTGCACCGAAGTGTTTATGAAGGATTTTTGAAATTGTATCCATCATCAGATTAATTTTGGATTATTAATAAAAATTTAAAATCGCGGTTCATTTTTTGATAATAGTCGAATAGTTTATTTTTTTGTAAATTTGCAACATCAAAACACACTATGACAAACCCTTTATTTTACGCGAAAATTCTTCTCTTCGGTGAGTATGGTATTATTGAGGATTCTCAAGGGCTGACTTTGCCGTACAGTTTTTATAAAGGAACACTCAAATTTTCAGAACTTGACAACGATTTTGAGAAAAAATCCAACCAATCTTTAGAAAAATATTCCAACTACCTTCTTGATCTGCAATTACCTTCAGAATACAAATTGGATGTCAGTTCTTTTAAAGATGATATTGCGAAAGGATTGTTCTTCGATTCCAATATTCCGCAAGGTTATGGCGTAGGGAGTTCAGGCGCTTTGGTTGCGGCGATTTTCGAAAAATATTCTTTCACAAAAAGAGAACCTGATACGATTTCCAAAAACGAACTTAAGGATTTGAAAATGATTTTCGGTCAATTGGAAAGTTATTTCCACGGAAAAAGTTCAGGAATCGACCCGTTGATTTGTTTTATGAATCTTCCGATTCTGATTGAAAGCAAAGACAGTGTTGACAAAGTTTCTATTCCGGCAGAAGAATTGGGCAAAGGCGCAATTTTCCTGATTGATTCTGGAACGATTGGCGAGACCGGACCAATGATTCAAATCTTCTTTGAAAAATTGAAGAACGAAGGTTTTCGTAAAACTTTGAAAGAAGAATTCATCCGTTACAACAACGCTTGCATCGACGCTTTCCTTAGAAAAGATATGAATCCATTTTTCAAAAACCTGAAGAAATTATCGGTTTGGGCTTACGAACATTTCCGTCCGATGATTCCGGAAAATCTTTTCAACATTTGGAAAAAAGGAATCGATTCTAATGCTTATTACCTCAAACTCTGTGGTAGTGGAGGCGGAGGTTACATCTTAGGCTTCTCCAAAGATTACGAAAAGGCGGAAAAAATGCTAGAAGGTTTTCACAAAGAAGTCATCTACAGATTCTAAAATTTAGTTAAATTAATTACGAATAAAAAAGTCTTCGACTCCGCTCAGACTGACAGCTCTAGAAAATATTGTTAGTATAAGCGTTGTCACACTGAGCGGAGTCGAAGTGTTTTACAATACTCAAAAGCTTACGCACAAAGAACTTAAAATGACCAACGAAACAAAACCAACTTCCCGAAATGCCCTTTACCGTGTTTCTCAGTTGATGGGTTTTCTGTTGGGCGCCCGTTTTTTCGTGGCGGTTTTGCTCACATTTGCACTCTATGTTTCTACGTTTTTCCTGTTCAATCGGGAAGAGAGTTTCAGAAATTTCGTGTTCGATTATAAGGTTCATTTTATTATCATCTGTTCTGTGCTTAGTATCTTGGCTGGCGGGATTATCAATCGTTTTTATGATAAAGAAAAGGACCAGTTAGTGAAACCTTTTCGTTCCAGATTACAGAATTTCCTCAAGGAAAAATATTTTCTGACAGCTTATGTTATTCTCAACGCATTGTCGCTTGGATTGGCGTTTTTTGTGTCGCACCGGGTTTTTATTTTCTTCTTGATTTACCAGTTTTTAATGTGGTTTTACAGCCATAAACTCAGCAAAATCATTGTTCTTAATAATTTCACTTTCGTAGCGTTGACGCTTTATCCATTCTTCGGAATGTTGATTTATTATCAGACGTTTTCGCTGAAGATTTTGTTCTTGGCAATCTTCCTTTTTCTAATGCTTTTCATCATCGATGTTACAAAAGATACGTTGACGAGAAATGCCGATAAAATGTTTGGTTACGAAACGATTGCGAACCGATTAGGATTCCAAAATACAAGGTCAATTTTATTAATTTTATTAATTATAACTTTAATTGTTTCATTAATTCTCAGTGTTGGAATTGGTTTCAAAAATATTATTGCGTGGTATTTTCTATTGACAATTATTGTGATCTTAGGAACAGTTTATATGTTGTTCAGAAATCAAAAAAATGATAAGTTTAAAGCTTTGAACCTTCTAAGACTTTGGATTTTCTTCGGAATTCTGGCAATGCTTTTTGATGGAATCTATCACAAATATCCTTGGTTAATTTAAAATATTTTCAAAAAAAATGTCAGTAATCATTAGAGAAAATAAAGTTGAAGA
>JAGNPP010000024.1 GCA_017989575.1 Chryseobacterium sp. | reverse complement strand
AATCAAGCCTTGGGTTTTTCCCGGAGCGGAGCAAAGTTTAATTAAATGCTTTTCTCTTTTCTAAATTTAATATTTTCCCATCATATTTTCATTATTGCAAATCTAAAGGAACGGAAATCCTTTTTTGCGTGAACATCGAGTTCTATTGATAAGGAAATCGTCGGCAAAAAAGATTGGGAGTGGAAGGCGGATAAAGCTGCCATAATAATTATGATAAAGCTTTTGAGGAAATCAAATTGTTGCCCAAATCTTATCTTTCACTATGGATTTTCTAGATTTTCATAATCATCAACTCAGGTAAAATGGAATTCACAATTTGAATCTCAACGAAGAAATTCCAGCTGAGAAGTACTCTGCAGGTTTGCGCTCCAACGACATTAAAATAAACGGAAAGCATATTTTAAAAAATCAAATGAAACCTGAAATCAATGGTTGATGCTGTTTTATTTATCCAATAGGTCGCTCCTCCGGAGCTTTGCTTATTCGATTGTGTTGTTTCTACCAGCAGATCGCCACTCTGTGGCTTTTAAACTCTTTGAAAATTAAGACTTGAATTTTAAAAACACACCATCAATTCTTCCAACCAATGATAATTTTTAATCTATTGTAATTAATGAAAATAAATGTTAATTTTACATTCTATCCTTGAAACCGAATGAGAAAAAAATTTACAGAAAAACAAATAAATATTCTAGATGTTGCGGAGGAACTGATTGCCAAAAAAGGTTTCGACGGAACTTCGGTGCGTGATATTTGTACGAAGGCCAACATCAATGTGGCGATGATTTCTTACTACTTCGGGTCCAAGGAAAAGATGATGTCTTACCTTTATCAATATCGTGTTCAGCGTACCAAAGAGAGTTTTTCCGAATTTGCTCAGACGATAAAAGAGGGCAAACCGGAAATGCAGATGAAGGAAATCATCAATTATATTGTGTCTTTGCTTTTCAAATACAGCTATTTCCACGGGTTTGTGACGCAGGAAATCCGGACTTTGGAAAATGTGAAAGATGACCTTTTGGAGTTTTATCAGATTTGCGTGACGAGGTTGGACGATATTGTGAAAAAGGGCATTGTTTCCGGCGTTTTCCACAATGCGCCAAAATCGGAAGATGTGCTGACGATGATTATTGGATCCACATTGTTCGTCATCCGAAACCGAAATTTTTATGAACTTTATATTCCTGCAAGCAACGATGCGCAATATATGAAAGAAGCCGAACAAAAACTGAGAAGCAGTATTTTGCTCAGTGTTTTTGCGCTTTTGGATTATGATGCGGAGTGATCTTTTTAACCACAAAAGTCACAAAAGCTTTTTTGTTTTTTAGATTCTTAAGTTCAAATAAGTTTACAAAAGCATTTCTTTTTTATTCTTTTTGAAAAACTTTAAATTCCTAATTTCTTTTGTGACTTTTGTGGTTTAGTAAGTTATTTCTGAGTTAATTTCAAAGCTTCATCAATGTAAAACTCGACTTCTGCCGGACGGTTTTTTAAGTCTTTTTGTTCGCCTTCTTTGTTGCCGAAACGCACGATGATCATATCATATTCCGGAACTACAATCACGTACTGACCGTAAAGTCCGCGAAGATAATAGTGGTGGATTTTCGAATCGTAATTGGTCCAAACACCCATTCCGTAAACGCCGTTTGAGTTTTGAGTTGGCGTAATCATTTGACTTATAAATTTTTCATCGATCAGTGGAACGTTCTCAAATTTCCCACCATTTAAAAGTAAGGAACCCAGTTTTGCAAAATCCCGAGCGTTGGATTGGATGCAACAAAAGGTTTTTTCGATGCCTAATTCATCGGTTGTCCATTCTGCGTTTTGTTCCATTCCAAGGGGTTTCCAAAGTTTTGCTGAGGCATAATCTGCGAGTGGTATTCTTACGGCTTTTCCTACTGCAAACCCTAAAAGTAAAGTTGCTCCACTTTGATATTCAAATTTTTCACTTGGATTTTGTTTTAGATTTCGCTTGAAAATAACGTCGGCCAAAGAGAATCCGTAGTAAGCCTTTGCATTAGGTTTGAAGGGATTTTTATAATCTTCGTCCCAGTCCAATCCGGCTTCCATCGATGCGAGATTTCCTAAGGTCAGGTTTTTCCCAAATTCTTTTTCAGAATATTCTGGATAGAAAGTAGAAATTGGTTGATTGATACTTGAAATTCTGCCATCGTCAATCGCTTTTCCTAATAGTAGAACACTCACAGTTTTCGCCATTGAGAATGAGTTGCTGGCGGTGTTTTTTTTGTAATCGTCCCAATATCTTTCCTGCAACAGTTTTCCATTTTGAATCACTAAAAAAGAAACTGATTCTGTGTCTTTTAGGTGTTTTTCTAACGCTGGAGATAATGGTTTTTTATTATAATTAATGTCTGTAGGCCAAGGTTTTGGTTGTGCTTTCGAAATGATTTTGGAAGGAAAATATTCTCCATCATCTATTGTTGAACTGGATTCTCCTCTGAGATAAGTATATCTGATGCCACGGAAAAGATAATTGTAACCAGAAATATAAACCGCTAAAATGATTGTGGCGACAATGAGAAGGAATATGTTTAGTGGCTTTTTCAGCATTTCAAAAACTTTAATGTAAAAATAAATTTATTTTACTCAAATAACGATATTTTTGTTTGGAATGATTTTCGATTTTTTTCTATTCTTATGAATGATGACTTAAAAAAACAACAACTTCGCAACCACAAAATGCTGGCAACAGGATTATTTATCTTGATGGCAGTTGTCTTTGTGGCGATGACAATTCTTCAAAAACAGAATCCTTCGCATTGGATTGGTTACATTCGGGCGTTTTCGGAAGCGGCGATGGTTGGGGCTTTGGCAGATTGGTTTGCGGTGACGGCACTTTTCAATTATCCGCTGGGAATCAAAATTCCACACACCAATTTGATTGAGAATTCTAAAGAAAAAATTGGCGATAACCTGGGAAACTTCGTGGTGGAGAACTTTCTTTCGCCTCAAAATATCAGACCATATATTCAGAAACTAAAAGTTTCGGTTTACGTGGGCGAGTGGCTTTCCAAAGATAGAAATCAAACTATTTTGATGAATGAATTGTCATCAATTTTAATTAATATCATTAATAAATTGGATGATGAGACGGTCGTGAAATTCATTACGAATAAAGCCGAAGAAATGGCGGACTCGATTAAACTCAATTCTATTATCGGAAACGGGATTGAATATATCCTTAATAAAAACGACCACCAAAGATTGATAACAGGACTTAGTTCTCAAATCAAAAATTACATTCTTGAGAATCAGCAATTGGTGACTGAGCGCGTGGAAAAGGAAAGTTTTTTCTTCATTCCAAAATCTGTAGATTCTAAAATATCAGAGAAGATCACAAAAGGGTTGAGTGATTATTTCCGAGAAGTGGAAGAGGATTTAAAACATCCTTTGAGAACGGAAATCACAAACAAAATTTTCGAATTTTCAAAAGAACTAAAAGAAGAACCAAAATGGGAATCGGAATTTGAAACGATTAAATCTGAATTTCTACATGGTGAAAAACTGAATCAATATTCCAATGACATCTGGCAATCGCTAAAATCATCATTAATAAAAGAATTGAACGACCAAGATTCTAAGCTCAAATCTTACATCAAAAAGAATCTCGACGAGTTTGTCTTTAATCTTCAAAACGATGAGCAATTCCAAAACCGAATCGATCATTGGGTGCGATTGACCGCTTACAAATACATTCTCAAAAATACCAAAGGTTTCGGAGAATTAATTAGCACAACCGTCGGGAATTGGGAAGGCAAAGAACTTAGCCGAAAGTTGGAATTGGAAGTTGGGAAGGATTTGCAGTTTATCCGTATTAATGGAACTATTGTTGGTGGTTTGGTTGGTTTGATAATTTATACGGTTGCGAATTTTATTTAAAAAAAACTTTGTCAAAGATTTAGAACTTTGACAAAGTAGAGCAAGAGAAAAGCCTCCGGATTTGGAGGCTTTTACTTTTTATTTATGTCCGAGAATCTTCTCGATAATTTTATGAGTAATCATATAAGTTGGTTTCACGCCTGTGAGTCCAAGCCCGCCGGAAGATAGTGTGCTTCCTGTTTCCAAAGGATTATCCGAAGCGTAGTAAGCGTACATCACAAACAATTCCGGAGAGATGTGATGACGGATTTTGCTCGCTACCTGAATTGCTTTTTGGTAATGTGCACCTTCCATTTCCAGTCCGATGGCTTTCCAAGAAGTTGTCATAAAGTAAGATAAGATGTCTTTGTTTTGAAGCGATGTTCCCAAAACAGTAACCATTGGTCCTTCAAAAGCTTTGATTTCATCATCTACGAAATCTTCCAGTTTCAAGGCGTTTTCGAAAGTGTAATTGTCCGCAGTTCCTTCGAAGATGTGAGACGTTGGGATCATAATATCGCCTTTTCCGCCAGTTAAGATTCCGGCTTTTCCCATTATCGATACCGATTTTACTTTCATCATATAAACTTCACCTTTTACCTCGTAAGGTCTTAGCAATTCGTCCATTACCTCGAAGGCTTGTTCTCCGAAAGCATAATCGAAAACCAAAATTACATCGTCTCCTTTGTACTTTTGACCAGAGAAAACCGAGTTTTGGAGATTGGTTTTAGCAAGGTCGATGATTTGAACGTCGATATTACTACCGCTGTTGTCATCAATGTAAATCATTCCTTCGTTCAGGGCGTGATCTAAAACTTTAGTTTGAAGGTCTTTCTTGTTGCTGATGTCTGCAAATAGTTTATAATCAACAGTTTTCGTTCCTTTTTTGCTCAAAGCATCATTGGCGAAAAGCATATTTTTCACCGAGTGCATATTGGCGCTGATGATGTGAAGCGGACGCATATGCAAGTTGTTCTCTACCAAAACCTGCTTGATTTTGTTGGCCCATCTTTCTCCAAAAAGGTGATGTCCAACTCTCTCTTGTAGAATTGATGAGAAATAAATTTCGCGTTGGCTGATTTCTTTCCAATCGGTCAAACTTACTTGTCCTAACCAATAGATGATTTTAAACAAACGATCCGGATTTTTATCATCACCGAAACTGTTGTAAGCGTTCAAAGTTTCGTCAAATGTTCTTCCTAAGAAAGACGAAAGATGAATCAGTGCAACTTCTTTTTCTTTTCTGCTGTGTTTTTTCTCGCCTTTTGCAACTTCTTCTATGATTTTCCAGATGCGTTTTGGTCTGCCATCTTCGCTCATATCAAAACCAATATTTCTGATTTTATCAGCTTCCAGATATAAGAATGTAAGGTGAGTCAAAATATCATAAATCTCAGAACGACCCAAAAGAACCTCAATGTTCATTTGATGTTCATCGATTCTGTAGCAATTTCTACGTCTTTTCTTAGGAACGATTGGTTCGAAACTTCCTTTATCAAAACCTTCGTCAGATGTTAAATGAATGAAAGAACATTCCTCGATGCCTTCCGGAAGACGGTCAAGAACATAAAGTAAACCGTCCAGTTCTATCTTATTAGGAATGCTCATACTTCCGTAGATTTCAGGATTGATGACCATTAAGAGTTTTCTTAATGACTCGCCCGAAACACCTGAAGGTTTGAAAAATCCTCTGTAAAATAAATGTCTCATAGACACATATAATCTTTCGATAGCCTCTGTGGTTTCTCTTGCTCTTGAATTTGCCATATATTAAAATTTTTATAAAAGTCTGCGAAGTTACGAAATTTAAATTAAATCATTAATGTGTTGATTTTTAATAATTTAATATTTGTAGGTTTTTTAAATACAATTGGTCTTAAAATTAATCTTTCTCCCGAACACGGAAAAATAATTTTCAAAATAAATTTTATTCATATTATGATAATACTTCTGAAACATTATTTCTTTAGATTGGAGTTTTTATTAGCCTTAGTTTTTTAGGGGTTGTTTTAGAATTTAAAATTAATTTTAAAGAAAATAGCATAAAATTTTAGGGGTAAATTAATTTTAGTTTAAAAATTTTGTAAATTTGCCAAGTTTAAAACAACAAACTTATATGTCAACATTAAGATTCAAAGCCCTAGCCGAGCTTCCGTTCAGAAATTACAGACAAGACAACGCCATTGATATTCCGTCAAAATTGTCGGAATTGTTTTGCCAAAACGTTTTCTCAGAAGAAACAATGAGAGAATATTTGACAAAAGAAGCATTCCAATCTATTTTGGATGCCATTAAAAAAGGTGCAAAAATCCAGAGACATATTGCCGACCAAGTTGCTGTTGCAATGAAAGATTGGGCAATGTCCAAAGGTGCAACACATTATACACACTGGTTTCAACCATTGACAGGTTCTACTGCAGAAAAACACGATTCTTTCTTTACGCCAATCGAAGGTGGAAGAGCGATTGAGCGATTCAGCGGTGCATTATTAATTCAACAAGAACCGGACGCTTCTTCTTTCCCAAATGGTGGCATCAGAAACACGTTCGAAGCAAGAGGATATACAGCTTGGGATCCAACTTCTCCAGCTTTCATTATGGGAACTACACTTTGTATTCCTTCTATTTTTATTTCTTACACTGGTGAGACTTTGGATTATAAAGCACCATTGTTAAGAGCATTGAACGCGGTTGACGAAGCGGCGACCGATGTTTGCAAAGCTTATTTTGATAAAAATGTAGCGAAAGTAACGCCTACTTTGGGTTGGGAACAAGAATATTTCTTGGTAGATACAGCTTTATATCAATCTCGTCCAGATTTGGTTTTGACAGGAAAAACTTTGTTGGGGCATTCGCCTGCAAAAGGTCAGCAATTGGATGACCATTATTTTGGTTCGATTCCTACGAGAGTGATGAACTATATGAAGGAATTGGAAATCGAATGTATGAAGTTGGGAATTCCTGTAACAACAAGACATAATGAAGTTGCTCCAAATCAATTCGAACTAGCGCCAATGTTTGAAGAAGCGAATGTTGCGGTTGACCACAATTCATTATTAATGGATATTATGGCGAGAATTGCGCACAAGCATCATTTCAGCATTTTGTTCCACGAAAAACCATTTGCCGGTGTAAACGGAAGCGGAAAACACAATAACTGGAGTTTGGCGACTGACACTGGCGAAAACCTTTTAAGCCCGGGAAAAAATCCTAAGAAAAATCTTCAATTCTTGACTTTCTTCGTGAATACATTGAAAGCGGTTCATGATTATGCAGATTTGTTGAGAGCATCTATCGCATCAGCAAGCAACGACCACAGATTGGGAGCAAACGAAGCGCCACCAGCAATTATTTCTGCTTTCATCGGAAGTCAATTGTTCCGAGTTTTGGAAGAATTGGAAAAAGTAACCGACGGAAAATTATCTCCTGAAGAAAAAACCGATTTGAAACTAAACGTTGTCGGAAAAATTCCTGAAATCCTTTTGGATAATACAGATAGAAACAGAACTTCTCCGTTCGCATTCACAGGAAACAAATTTGAAATCCGTGCTGTTGGTTCTTCCGCAAACTGTGCTGAGGTAATGACCGTGATGAACGTAATCGCTGCAAAACAATTGAAAACTTTCAAAGCTGAAGTGGATGCTTTGATTGAAACTGGATTGAAAAAAGACGAAGCGATTTTCAATGTTCTTCGTGAATATATTAAGGACTGCAAAAGCATTATGTTTGAAGGTGACGGATATTCCGACGATTGGGCAAAAGAAGCTGAGAAGCGAGGTTTGAACAACTTGAAAACAACGCCAGAAGCGCTTAAGCAAGAATTAAACAAAAAATTCGTTGATCTTTACGAAGAATTAGGAATCTATTCTCACAGAGAGTTTGAAGCGAGAAACGAAATTAAATTAGAAAAATATTCTACTGTAATCGACATCGAAGGAAGAGTTTTGGCAGACATCGCAAGAAACCACATTATTCCTGCCGCTTTGAATTATCAAAACAGATTAATTGAAAACGTAAGAGGTTTGAAAGAAATCTTCAGCGAAAAAGAATTCAAAACTTTAGCAAAAGAACAATTGAGCTTGATTTCCCAAATTTCTGAGAATGTTTCAAAAATTAAAGTTGGCGTAGATGACTTACTTTCCGCAAGAGATGAAGCTAAAAATACATCAGGAAGTCAAAAACAAGCAGAATTGTATTGCTCCAGCGTAATTCCTTTGTTTGAGGTAATCAGAGAAGGTTCAGACGCTTTAGAAATGATGGTGGATGACGAGCTTTGGCCAATGACAAAGTATAGAGAATTGTTATTTACGAGATAGGAAAAATCTAAAACGTTAAAGTATCTTAACTAAAAATAAAAGCGCAAAGTCTAAATAAAGGCTTTGCGCTTTGTTTTTCTTTAACATTCTATAAAAGACTGTTAAATTATGTTAAACTGGAGGGCTCCGAATTTGATTAGGAAGACCCTTCCACGAGATATGGCTAAATTTGCTTTGCATTTGACAAAAAACCAATCAAGTTTAACAAATAATTAAATATATATATGAAGAAAAGAGTTCTAGTTTATTTCTTATTTGTCGCCACATTTTTCTCTTTGCAATCTTGCGTTTCAAACTATGTGGTTTCTAACAATCCAACGTACAAAAGTGATGCCAAGTTTGCGTCTCTAGACATCAAACCTATCACGAATAATTCTGATAATCAAAGCAAAAAGGTTTTAGCTTCTATTTCCAATGCTAATGCTTACATCAAAAGATCTGCGATAGAAAACGCAATCAAACACAGCAATACAATCGATAACATCTTATCCGAAGCTGAAAGTTACCTGGGAACACCTTACAGATTCGGAGGAACTTCCAGAAGCGGAATAGATTGTTCAGCATTTGTACTTTCTGTTTTTGGCGCAGCAGCCGGGATGAATCTTCCAAGAGTAGCAGCACAACAGTCAAAAGAAGGTGATTCTGTAGAGAAAGCAGAACTTCAAAAAGGAGATTTGGTTTTCTTCTCGCACAGAGGCGGTAGAATCTCACACGTAGGAATCGTAGAAGAAGTAACAGCAGAGGGAGAAATCAAATTCATCCACGCAGCCACTTCCAAAGGCGTAATGGTTTCATCGCTGGACGACAACTATTGGGGACCAAAATTCAAATTCGCAAAAAGAGTCATCAAAGAAAATAATTTTGCAACATTAAATAATTAGATAGCTGATCATATTCAGAGAAACCTCAGAAGATATTCTGAGGTTTTTTTATTTGAATATTTTTACACTTTGTCAAAGTTTCAAATCTTTGACAAAGTTTTATAAATGTCCATTTTCAATAACACTAAAACCAGCGGTCATTTTGTTATTCCGTAGCAATCTCAACACGCAGAAAACAAAGCAGTTTAGATTCTTGTGGAATGACAAAACGGTTAAAAACTGAATTATTTACTAATCGCAGACATTTAAGATACAGAAATCAATTCCCGGATTTTAGATTGAACTTCTTTACTCTTAAGTCTCAAGATTAGAAAGTACAATTCCGGAAACTGTACCGCAATTTCTTTCCAGTTTTGGTTTAGTTCATAAATATTGTCAATGCCTTGCGTAAGACTTGCCAAAAAGTGTGATTTTCTCTGAATCAAACCACGGAATCCATAAGCGCCGAGAACTTGCAGAAAACGCATCAATTTCATCCATTCAAAAGATTCTTTCAAGGCTTGCTTCTCGGATTCATTTTCCCAGAAAGAAAGATAATATTCCAACATCTCTTCTTTGAAATCATTTGGAAAATTAGCTTTGGCTTGGTAAAGAAAAGAAATCACATCATAGGTTGCTGGGCCTTCCATCGCCGATTGATAATCGATAAAGAAAACATCGTCTTTTTCATCAACCAAGATATTCCGCGATTGGAAATCCCGAATCATCAAGGTTTTCGGCTCAAGTTTTTGAATAATCTCAGAAATACTTTTGAATTCCTTCAACAAAGTTGATTTGTGATATTCCAATTCCAGAACATCAATCATAAAATTTTTGAAATAATACAAATCGTGCGTGATTGGCAAATCATCATAACTCTCGTACTCAAAACTATTTCTGAAATCTACTTTTCCCAAAGTTTTACTTTGAAGCTCGAAGAGCTGTTTCAAACTTTTTTTGACTAATATTTTTACACGATCAGACAATCCTTCCTCCGAAATAACTTCTGACAAAGTTTGATTTCCCAAAAACTCCTGAACATACAAATCGCGATTGTCATTGGTTTTGGAAACCTTTGGTGTATTGAGTTCCAGACTTTGAAACAATTCGGAGAAATAGAAAAACGCCTCGTTTTCACGATTGTTTTCATTGTACGTGATGACGAATTTTCCATTCTCAAAACTTCCGATATAGTTGATTCTGGACGATCCGCTTCTAGGTAATTCGATGAAAGAATCGGCGGATTTCCCCGTGAATTCTTCAAAAAAATGCTTGTGTTTCTGCATAAGACAAAGTTAATTAATATTAGAATTTGAAGCACGAAAAATTGTAATTTTGCCCAATGAAAGATTTTCTGCCTGTTCTGAAGATTCTACTAAGATTTGTTGTCATTTATATTGTTTTGGTTTTGCTTTATCAGTTTTACCTCAATAGTTATGAGAACGAAGTCGTAGACCCATTTACAAGATCAGTTGCGGTGCAAGTGGCTTCTTTGCAGGATTTTATTGGCTTCCCGACGGTTTTGGTAGATCATCTGAAACTTCACAGCGTTTTGTTCCAGACAGATGGAAAATTCACGACAAGAATGGTGGAAGGTTGCAATGTGATTTCTGTAGCGATACTTTTTTCAGCTTTTATTTTTGCTTTTTACAAAGGTGTCAAAACATTTTTATTTGTTTTTGGAGGATTGATTTTGCTCCATATTCTCAATGTTTGCAGGATTGCTTTGCTCAATATCATCTACCTAAAATATCCACAATACGAAAAGATGAGCCACGATTATCTTTTTCCGGCAATTATCTACGGAGGCGTTATTATTCTTTGGTTGATTTGGATTCAGTTTTTTGCATTAAAGAAAGTCAAAAATGCTTAGATGGGTTCTAATTTTCACAGGGTTTTTAGGATTGATTTCAGTTCGTGGTCTGGAAGACAAAATCTTCTACGATCCCTTTTTACATTTCTTCAAATCAGCAGATCAGAGTGCTGTTTTTCCCAATTTTGTATGGGGGAAATTGATTGTGAGTTATCTTTTTAGGTTTCTTTTGAATACCTTTTTCTCACTGTTGATTATTCATTTTTTGTTTCAAAATAAAGAATGGACAAAGCAGGCTTTCGTACTGATTGCTATGATTTTTGTGATTGTTTTTCCGATCTATTTGTTTTGTATTTATAACAAATTCCAGTTCGGTTATCTGTTTTCTTTTTACATCAGAAGGTTTGTGATTCAACCTTTGACGTTGCTTTTGATTGTTCCAATTTTCTATTACAGGAAGAAAATCAATCAAGATTAATTCTCTAAAGTATGCTTATCTGGCTGCGAAATATTTCCGCCATTCCAATCCACTTTTTTTACAAAGTCAAATTGTCGGACCGGGCAATTTTCGATTTGGCAAATGGCGCAAGATGTTGGTTTGCAATCGTCCATATGGAAGTTGAATTCTACCTTTCTATCCGTATTCTTGGCGATTAGTTTGATGACTTCTTCCATCTCGTTGTGCGCTGTTCTAAGTTCAAAATACCAAGGAAGCGTCAAATGGGCATCGATGTGAAGCCGGCTTCCAAATTGCTGGATTTTCATATTGTGAATGTCGATCCATTCTGCTTTTCTATTTTCATTGAGGAATTTTGCCAGTCTTTTCAGCATTTCCGGGTCGGCTTCATCCATTATTCCGCTTAGAGATCGGCGAATGATTTTGTAGCCAATCACGATGATATAAATTCCGAAAAGTAACGCCACCACAGAGTCTATCCAATAAATCTTGGTAAAATAAACCAAGACCAAACTCACGACAACGCCCAAAGTTGTAATCGTGTCGGATTGCAAATGTTTCCCAGAAGACACTAATACAATAGAATTTTCTGCCTTTCCCTTTTGAATGGAAATATATCCCAAAATATAATTTGCAATCGCAGTAGCTGCAATAATCCAAATTCCCCAATCCAATTTGCTGAGGACTTTGCCGGAAATCAAACTGTTGGATCCCTCGTAGATAATCATAATTCCGGCGATGCAAATCAAAGCACCTTCTATGGCGGATGTTACGAATTCTACTTTCCCGTGACCGTAAGGATGATCTTCATCGCGAGGTTTCGCTGCGAGATAAAGGGAATAAAGCCCTAAAAATGCACTGATGATATTCACGATGCTTTCCATCGCATCAGAAAACACGGAGTCTGAGTTGGTAATCTTCCAGGCAAAAATCTTACCGACGAAAAGAACAATTCCCACCGCGGCAATCCACTTTTGAAATGCGATATTGGAATTTTGTTGTTTGTTTTTTTTCATTGCTAAAAAAAGAATCTTCGAGGTTTTCGAAGATTCTTTGATTTTTGTTAGTTTAAACTAAGTTGTTTGCTACCAAGTATTCTGCAATTTGTACTGCGTTTGTCGCAGCGCCCTTTCGGAGATTGTCTGCCACAATCCAGAGGTTGAGCGTGTTTGGCTGGGAGAGATCTCGGCGGATTCTTCCTACAAAAACATCATCTTTTCCTTCTGAATATAAAGGCATTGGGTAAACGTTATTTTTAACATCATCCTGAAGAACAATTCCGGGTGTTTCGGCAAGGATTTTTCTAACATCGACAAGGTCAAATTCATTTTCGAACTCGATGTTCACGCTTTCAGAATGTCCACCCTGTACGGGAACTCTTACGGCTGTTGCTGTGAGATTGAAAGTATCATCGCCCATAATTTTCTTAGGCTCTTTCATCAATTTGATTTCTTCTTTCGTATAATCATCATCCGCAAAAACATCACAATGTGGCAATGCATTTTTGAAGATTTGATAAGGATACACTTTCTCAGGACTTTCGCCTTTGATCTCAGAATTTAATTGATCTACCGCTGCTTTTCCAGTTCCTGTTACAGATTGGTAAGTTGAAACCACGACTCTTTTGATATCATATTTAATATTCAAAGGGTGAAGAACCATTACCAATTGGATTGTAGAACAGTTTGGATTTGCGATGATTTTATCTTCTTTTGTCAAGACATTCGCGTTGATTTCTGGAACGACCAATTTTTTGGTTGGATCCATTCTCCATGCTGATGAATTATCAATCACAACTGTTCCAACTTCAGCAAATTTTGGAGCAAATTCCAATGAAGTATTGCCACCCGCAGAAAAAACTGCGATCTCGGGTTTGGCTGCAATAGCGTCGTCCATGCTTACAATTGTGAATTCCTTGTCCTTGAACTTGACCTTATTACCAACAGATCTCTCTGATGCTACGGGAATTAACTCGGTGATTGGAAGATTTCTCTCCTCCAAAACTCTCAGCATAACTTGTCCAACCATTCCGGTTGCGCCTACTACAGCTACTTTCATTGTTTATAAGTGATTAATGATTAATGATAATTGATCAATCTATTGTGTTTTTATCAGATCAATTTTTTTTAGATTTTAAATTAATTAAACTCCGAAAACTCTTGCCCAAGGGAATGCAAATACGAATAACGCAATTGCTACCAATCCTAATGACATCACAGGAATGGTCAATTTTTCGATTGTTTTGAATTTTTTGTTGATGATGGTCATCAATACTGCTGCGATCAACATAGAGAACGGGTGCTCCACGTAAGTAAATCTCAAATCAGCATTTTTCATTACTGAGCCCATATCCAGCCCTTTTGAAGCACTCATAATCAGCATAATGATTCCGATTAAGAATTGAACGTGAAAAAAGATCATTGTGAACAATGTTGTTTTTTTCAAGCCTTTTGAAATTTTTCCGCTGTAGCCAAACATTGTGACTAGTAAAAGGATTAAAAATGCAGCGACCAAACCAAGTTCCAAGTAAGCGAAACCTTTGTGTGCTGATTTTAAAATGTTGTAAACTTCCATATTCAGATTTTTGATTGACAAAGATAAAAAAATCCCGACAGAAAGCCGGGGTTTTGTGGTTTATAAAGTCTAAATGTTTTTAGAAGTTGAAAGATACTGATGCAGACCATGTTGTTCCGAATCCGTAGAAAACTTCGTTTGCTACATCTATTCCTCCATACATCGTTCCTGTCGCATTCGATGAGCCTTCTTGAATGTTTGTGTAAGAATCCTGGATATAGAATTTGTCTAGCAAGTTATAAACATTACCTCTAATTGTAAATGATTGGTTAGCATTTACTGGAATTACATAAGACGCTCCTAGGTCAACCAGTCCAAAACTAGGTAATTTTAAAGCACCTCTATCTCCAGCTTCTTGTGTTCTGAAATCCAATACATTCAGGTTGGCAAAAAGATTAGCATTGTATCTGTACTGTGCGTTGAACTTGAAGTTCTTGAAAGGTGTAAGGTCTACACCTAAAGCAGCCGTTGTTTGTGCATAGTTACCGACTTTAACTTTATCCAAGTACAAAATAGATGTTGCAGCTTCTGGTACAGTATTCCCGCTAGTATCCATCGGTTCATTGTTGTCATTAAACAAATTACCTTGAGCATTGCCTTCATATTTCCAGTCTCCCATTGAGAACATACCTGTCAATGCAATGATGTTATTAATTCTTGCATTCATATCAAGTTCAATACCTTGGTGAATTTCTGTAATACCTGTGATGTTTGAATAACCTCTTACACCATTTACGGTTTCGCTTCTTCTTTGGAATCTATCTGCCCAAGAAGTTCTGTAAAGGTTGACATTTGCATTGAAGAAAGAAGAACGGAATCCATAACCAGCTTCTACACCAAAGATTTTCTCATTTGTTAAATAAGGATTGATAAGGTTTTGGTTATTTGGGAAAACAGAATTAAAGAAAGGTTGTTTTGAGTAATATCCAATATTTGCAAAAACGTTATGTTGTTCATTGATATTATAGTTAGCACCTGCTTTTGCATTGTATCCTACGATATCTTTGAATCCTGTTTTGGTATTTACAGTTCCGGCAGTCAAAACTGTTCCATCCTTAACAAAACTGTCTATTCTTTGGAATGATTGGTTAGAAACTGCTCCTTGTACAAATAGAGATAAATTGTCATTAGAGTATTCTACCTGACCGAAACCTCCGTACCATAGAACTTCTCCATCATTACTGTATCCAATTCTCTCGTTCATTGGTTCTGTGCTTCCTCCAAAAGGATTCCAATTTGGTTTTGGAGCATATACAGCAGAAACATAGTTTGCTGGAATGTTTTTATTTGCTGTGTCTTTATAAGCAGAAGCTCCAAGAAGGTCGCTTACAACCTGATAGTGATATCCCTTATAATATCTAGTGTCAATACCTAAACTAAAATTGAAGTTATCTGTAATTTTATGATTGAAGGTAGAAATTAATCCAAACCAGTTGTGCGAATTAACAGAAGATCTTCTGATTAACTGACCAGCATCCGGAGTGGAAGCTTGATTTGCTGCAACAACGGCGTCGAAATTGTACAGACCTGTAGTTGCATCTCTGAATGTGCTTAGTCTTTTTCCTCCAACAGTTCCCAAGTCTCCTGTTCCACCACCTCTACCAAAAGAAGCATATGCGACACTATTTAATTTTGAATTGGAGCTTATTTTATAATCCCAGTTCAATGACATTACTGGTTTGTGGTAGTAATTTGCTCTGTTAGAAAATTCTTCTCCATTTAAATAGCCCCAATCAGAGTTATAACGTCTATTCGGTTTACCATCTTTACCATACTTTAGTAGTTCTGATAATTTGATTTGATATGATCTTTGGTTGTGCTCTTGAGGAGCTCCCGTAAAGGTAAATTGGAAATCATGTTTTTCATTTGGCTGAAAACCTAGAGCGAAGTAATAGTTGTAGCCTTCAAATTTTGTTCCGTCTGCATATGTATTTCCTGCAGTTCTAGACAATAAGAAAGAAGATGACCATCCTTTTTCTGATTTACCAGTATTGTAAGCAAAAGAAGATTTGTAGTAACCATCATTTCCAACTCCTGCTGTTACAATACCTCCCTGTTTCTTATCAGCAGCTCTTGTAAAGATATTGATAGTTCCTCCTACAGATTTTGTAGTAGCTGTAACTCTCATGTTTACTGACTCTTCAACATTAGCAGTTAAGCCTAATTTAAGAACAGCATCATTTAATGTTTTATTAGTAATTCCTAATA
>JAGNPP010000185.1 GCA_017989575.1 Chryseobacterium sp. | reverse complement strand
ATTTTTTTTTAATTCAATGAAACAAAATTTACCATTTTTTGATGATACTTATCATAATTTCATTAATATGGTTTTATATCTCAAATTGAGGCATTGGAAAAAGAAGTCTCTAATTTTTATATTTCGTTCATTATTAATATTTTTGAAAGTTAATATTCGATTAACAGCTTCTTAATTTTAAAGAAAAAAATCTAACGGTAAAAATCTAATGAAAATTTACAAATTTGGTGGCGCATCTGTAAAAGATGCCGATGGTGTGAAAAATGTGGCTTTGGTTCTGGAAACACAAGGTTTTGAAAAATGTCTGCTGGTGGTTTCCGCTATGGGAAAAACGACGAATGCGCTGGAAAAAGTGGTAGAATATTACTTCAAGAAGCAGGATTACCAGGCAGAAATAGAATTGATAAAGAAATCTCACATCGATATTGCCAAAGGTTTGTTCTCAGAAGGTCATCCCGTTTTTGGGGAGATATCATTATTTTTTGATGATATTGATTCTTTTTTGAGAAGAAACAAATCGCCGAATTATAACTTCGTTTACGATCAGGTTGTAAGCTGTGGTGAAATGATTTCTTCCAAAATTCTCAGCGAATATCTAAATGAAATTCAGTTTTTCAACCATTGGTTAGATGCGAGAGATTATATTAAAACCGATACAAATTACAGAGAAGGAATTGTAAACTGGCAGGAGACAGAACAAAATATTTCCAAACTGGATAAGATCAATTGCTATGTGATGCAAGGATTTATCGGGTCAGAAAGTAATAATTTTACAGTTACATTGGGTCGTGAAGGTTCGGATTACACCGCTGCGATTTTCGCTTATTGCCTCAATGCAGACGAAATGACGATCTGGAAAGACGTTCCCGGCGTGATGACTGGCGATCCAAGAAAATTCGATGATGTAGAATTGTTGACGCATATTTCTTACGAGGAAGCGATTGAGATGGCTTACTACGGCGCATCTGTCATTCACCCAAAAACGCTTCAGCCTCTGAAACAGAAGAATATTCCGTTTTTTGTAAAATCATTTGTTGAGCCGAAAGAACCGGGAACCAAAGTTGGGAATTCCGCTGAAAACGAACTTACAGAAAGTTATATCCTGAAAGAAAATCAAACGTTGTTGAATGTTGAAACGCGAGACTTCTCTTTCATAGCCGAAGATCACATCAGTTTGATATTTACACTTTTGGCAAAATATAAAATTAAAGTTTCTTTGATGCAGAATTCAGCAATTTCATTAGCTTTATGTTTGGAAGACAAATTTGGAACAGCGAACGATTTCAATGAAGAATTGCAACAAAACTTCATCACACAAATGACAAAAAATGTAGCGTTATTTACTGTCAGAAATGCAGAATTGGATAAGCTGGACAAATTCTACAAAGACAAAAAAGTCTTGCTGGAACAGATTTCCAAAAAAACATTTCAAATGGTAACTATGTAAAAAAACTATGAGCTTAATTTCCAAAGAAGACTTGATAAAAGCTGCCGGATTAGATAAAATTGGTTTTCTCAAAAGACCAGTGGCTTCGGCAATTATGAATCTCACAAAAATAAATGAAGTCAATGATCTCTATAACAAACTGATTCACACCAAAGGCGTAGAGTTCTTTGATGAGTTCATTCGCGAGCAAGAGCTCAGCTACATCGTGTTTGAAGAAGATCTTGCAAAAGTTCCTAAAACCGGTCCGTTCATCATCGTTTCCAATCATCCGCTGGGAGCGTTGGATGGGATTTTGATGTGTAAAATTCTGTTGCGCGTGCGTCCGGATTTCAAAGTGATGGGGAATTTTCTCCTTTCGAAAATTAAGCCAATGGATCCATTTGTGATTTCGGTTAACCCATTCGAAGAAAGAAAAGATGCTTTCAGCAGTTCGGGTGGGATGCGAGAAACTTTCAGACATTTGTCAGAAGGCGGGTGTTTGGGCATTTTTCCAGCAGGTGAAGTCTCTAATAAAAATAATGAATACGGCGAAATTCTCGACAGACCGTGGGGAAAAACAGCTTTGAAAATCATTAAAAAAGCTAAAGTTCCCGTAGTTCCAATGTACTTCCACGCGACTAATAGCAAGGTTTTTTACAATATTTCCAAGTTGCATCCAGATTTACAAACCTTGATGTTACCAACAGAAATGATGCGCAAAAGAGACAAGCCCATCCGAATCCGAATTGGAAAACCAATCTCCGTAAAACAAATGGAGGAGGAAGAAACGCTGGAAGAATTGGGCGACTATCTGTACAACAAAGTCTATATGCTGAAGTCTTACTATGAAAGAAGAAAAAGCATAACCGAGAAACTGAAGCTACCCAATATGTCATTGAAAAATCCGCTTCAGAAACAAAACAATATTGTTCAGAATATCATAGACGCAACGCCAACGGAAGATATTGAAAACGAAATCAATACACTGAAACAAACCGAAAATAAAAAACTTTTTTCACACGGCGATTACGATGTGTTTTTCACAAAATCCGAAGAGATTCCATCCATAATGAGGGAGATCGGAAGGCAAAGAGAGCTCACTTTCCGCGCCATTGGAGAAGGTACAAATCTTCCTTTTGATCTGGATGAGTACGATAATCATTACCACCATCTTTTCCTTTGGGACAATGCAGATAAAAAACTGGTTGGCGCTTACCGAATGGCTCTGGGCTCCGAAGTGATGAAAAAACACGGGATTGATGGATTCTACACCAGTTCTCTTTTTGAATATGATCCGGAATTGCAACCGTTTTTCCGAAAAGTGATCGAGATGGGAAGAGCATACATTTCCATAGAATATCAGCAAAAACCGTTTCCATTGTTCCTGCTTTGGCGAGGAATTGTACACGTTTGTCTGAGAAATCCTGAACACAAATTCCTAATGGGTGGCGTGAGCATCAGCAACAAGTTTTCAGAATTTTCAAAATCATTGATGATAGAGTTTATGCGTTCTCACTATTATGATTCTGCCGTTGCGCAATATATTCATCCAAAAAATGAATTTAAAGTGGTGATGAAAGAGCGCGACAAAGCTTTGTTTTTCGAGGATATGGACGCAGATCTTAATAAATTGGATAAAATTATCGATGACCTTGAGCCAGAACTTAGATTGCCGGTTTTGATTAAGAAATACATCAAACAAAATGCAAAAATGATCGCCTTCAACGTAGATCCTAATTTCAATGATGCAATTGATGGGTTGATGTACATTAGAATCAGTGATCTTCCGGAAGATACCATCAAGCCGGTTTTGGAGGAATTGAGTGATTTTTTCAAAGCTCAGACAGAAAAAAAATCTTCTGATAATCAATGATTTTAAAATAAAAGTGCGAAGAATTCTTAATATAATTTGCATTATAAGAATAAAGGATATACTTTTGCACCACTCAAAACAAAACGAGTGATGGTTTCTTAGCTCAGTTGGTAGAGCAACGGATTGAAAATCCGTGTGTCCCTGGTTCGATTCCTGGAGAAACCACTTCAAAACCGCCTAAACTAGGGTGGTTTTTTTAATAAGAGTGTCGATTTTACGGTTGATAAATTTGGATTTTACTATCAAAATTTTTATCTTTGTCACACTCAAGACAATGAGAACAATGGTTTCTTAGCTCAGTTGGTAGAGCAACGGATTGAAAATCCGTGTGTCCCTGGTTCGATTCCTGGAGAAACCACTTAAACCGCCTAATTTAGGCGGTTTTTTTGTGCGTTAAATTAAATGATTAATTGTTAAAGTTTTCTTAAAAAAATAATACTTTTGTGAAAACTTATTTCCATAATCTTAATTGCATGAAAAAGTACTACTTCCTGTTTTTATTTTTTTTAATTTCTTATTTCAATGCTCAGAAAAATGATAATCTCAATTATCTAAACAACGGCATCGTAGAGGATCAATCGGGAAAAATTATCACGGACAAAAAACTCAAAGAAAATTTTCTGAATGACCGTGCAAACAAAGTTCTCCAAGAAAATAGAAAGTTGCGAAAAGGAGCTACGCCGGTTCTTGTAGAAATGTGTTCCAATGGTGGTTTTGAACAAGTAGAAAGCGTAGGTGGCAAAAATTATCTTAAAAATTTCTTACACACCATCGGAGATCCGCCGGGTCCTACGCAATGTAGATCAATTTCCAACAAGGCAGATTCCTACATCGACCAATACAGTCCCACGGCCAATAATCTGATGGCAACCACTGTGCCTTCTAATCTCATAGACCAGTTTATGGGAGACATCAAGGCATTTGACCAATATGCTCTGAAAATCAATCATACCAATTCCAGTACTTATGGTGCAATAGTACAAGGAAAAAGATTCAAAACCAATAATGAAAATTTCCTGAAATTCAATTACAAAGCTATTTTGCAAAGTGTTTATGATAACAGTCATACAGATAATCAGGCATTTTTCAAAGCAAGAATTCTTAATAAATCCAATGTAGTTGTAAGTGAGTTTTGTCTTGTAGGAGATGAGAAAAACTGTATTTTCACAAAAGTTCCGGATGGCGGTTATGGTTATGTAACGCTTTATACTGCCAACTGGCAATCTGGATTGCTTGATATCTCAGGGATTCCGAATAATGAAGAATTTACAGTCGAATTTATGGCTTCCAGATGTGGATTGGGAGGTCATTTTGGCTATGCTTATGTAGATGATATTTGTCTTCTACATTCAGATGAAAGTTTTGTCGGAAGTATTAATTTGGATCCTTTGAATGCGGTTTGTCCTACTTTGCCAATCGATGTTTCGGGCGTTTATACTTTGCCAAATTCAGGCGGTGTGACGGCTTCGGTAAAAAATATAACTTTGAAATTGTACAATGATGCGGGAGCTGTTGTTCATACAACGCAGGCAGCTACAATTGATAATGTGAATAAGAAATTTAATTTCGTTCTCAATAATTCCGATATTCCAAATGTCGTGCAGGGAAATTACAACGTGGGTGTTGATATTAATTATGATATCCAGGGAAGTTCCTGTGGCGGTGGTAATTTTTTCTCCAATGCCTCTGATAATGATGCTAATGATGGCTGGGATATTAGTTTTCTCAATTGTTCATCCTCTTGTAATATTCCTGTGACTACCGCAAAGTTGAATAAATGCGATGCAGGACAAGATGGTGTTGAGAATTTTAATCTTACCGATTTGGACAGTAAGGTAGTGACTTCTACTGCCGGTCTCAATTTTACATATTTTAGGAATTATAATGATGCTTTTAATAATGGTAATAATATTTTAGGATTTACAAGTTACTCATCGGGAACAGCTACAGTTTATGTCCGGATTTCCCGAGATTCTGGTTGTTTTAAAATCATTCCGGTCTCGCTGGAAGTTAGAAATCCAACCGCCAACATTACCGGAATTCTGAATGTTTGCTCAGGAAGTACAGAGCTAACAGCTTCGCCAGGAAGTTCCTATCAATGGAGTCATAATAATCTGACCACTCAAAAAATTACTGTCACAGATGTT
>JAGNPP010000023.1 GCA_017989575.1 Chryseobacterium sp. | reverse complement strand
TTTTCGTGAGAGATTGCACTCAAAGCGAAACAATATATATTTAAATCCGCCTAAGTTTTCTTAGGCGGATTTTTATTTTACTGATATTTAAGTATTTAAAATAATTTAATACTATACATTTAACATTTAAAACTTTGATTTTAAGGTTAATAGAAAATACTAATTACTGTAAGCAATTTACTGTTTCTTTACATTCATAAAGTTGACAGAAATACTTGCCATAGCAAATAATATCCCTGCTGTAAAAATAGCTTTTTCCGGGCTGTTGCCTAATATTTCTTTGTAGATCGTCCCAAAAGAAATGGTCTGTATCAGCATAGGGACAACAATCATCATATTGATAATCCCCATATAAACGCCTCTTTTTTCCGGAGGAATACTTGGAGAAACCATAGAATAGGGTAATCCCATAATTGCTGCCCATCCTATCCCGAATAAGATCATAGGCAGGAGAATCAGGTATTCATTTTTGATAAATGGCAACATCATCAACGCCAGCGCTGTAACAAATAGACAAAAAGAATACACTTTTTTGGTTGAGAATCTATTGGCAAAAGGAACCAAGATCAAAGCGGTGATCATCGTAACCAAATTGTAAGTACCATTCATCAATCCGGTTTGTCCAACTGCTGTCTGTACAAGGTGTGAGATGTTCTTTGCCCACAACAGACTGGTTTCTGAAACAAAACTGCCTTTTTCGGCTAATTTAAGAAAGGCAGTGGCTTTTTGCTCATCAGCTTCGGAGACGCCATAGACTGTTTTTTTCAGCATCGGCGTGATGAATTGCCAATAGCAAAACAGTGCATACCATTGGAAGAGATAGACCAAAGCCAGCTGCCAAAGGGTTTTGGGCATATTTTTTATAGATGAGAAGATCTCCGTAATATGTGAAAAATAGTGGCTGTTTTCTTTTTCCCATTTTAGTTTTGCAAGTTCTTCATCTGTTGGCGGGATCTCCGGTGTCTTGTAAACAGACCAAGTCACAGAAGCGATGGAGCAGAATGATCCTAAAAAGAAAGAATAATAGACCCACGCAGGGATGCCGCCAGAATTATTTTCGCCGCCGAAATATTTTTGAAAGAAAAATAAAGACAGATTGGCCAATGTGATTCCTGCGCCTACAAAGAGACTCTGCATCTGAAAACCAAATGTCTGCTGATCTTCCGGAAGTTTGTCACCAATAAAAGCCCTGTATGGTTCCATAGCCGTATTGTTAGCAGCATCCAGGATCCAAAGCAACCCAACAGCCATCCAGATAGCAGAACTGAACGGAAATGCAAACAATGCTAAACTGCAGAAAATGGCACCTATGAGAAAGAATGGTTTTCTACGTCCCCATTTTGGACTCCAGGTTTTGTCACTGATTGCACCAATTAATGGCTGAATGAGCAATCCTGTAATAGGTCCTGCTAAATTAAGGATCGGGAGCTGATCTGTATGCGCTCCTAGAAATGAATAAATCGGATTAATTGCAGTTTGTTGCAACCCGAAACTGTATTGGATTCCGAAAAACCCGATATTCATATTCCAGATTTGCCAGAAACTTAGTCTTGGAATTATTTTTTTTATCATTGTGTGGGTGGTATTATGACTTTATAATCATTATCCAAAATCAAATTGGCCTTGCTTTTATATTCTTTGATGATGTGATGTTCTATCTGCAGAACCTGTTCTACAAAATCGCTTTTCTCGTCTCTGTTTCTTTCCATCCTGTTTTTGTATGTGCTTTTATAATTTCTATCGATGAATATTTTGAAATCAAAATCATCCAGTTCCAGAATGTAAGTTCCTTCCACAATAATCACCTGAACGTCTTTTGTGTCTATAATTTCTGTGCTGATAGAGTTTTCAGGATAATTGACCAATGGTTTCTCGAAAGAATCTTTTCCGGTTTTAAAATCTTGGATATTTTGTGACAGAAGATCCAGATTGACCTCGTGAGTTCCTACATTGTCAATACTGATAAGGCGGTTCTCGTGATTGGATTTTGGAGGAAGCTTAAAATAATTATCCATCTGTATGACAACGCTTTTTATATTATTTTTTTCCAAAATCCTGGAAACAGCGTATGCGGTTACAGACTTGCCGCTGCCACTTTCTCCTGCAATTCCTACTGCATATTTGTACTGGTTGCCAGAGGGGATTTTCGTATTCAGACTGGCGAAAATCTGTTCTGCCGTATTCAGGTGTTTTTCATCTATCTTTATGATATCTCCAATCATTTTTTAAGTTATTTTATATTGGACAAAACATTTCATCAGAGGCAATATTCTAAGCTGAAATGTGTGTAATGGTCTATTTTTGATTTACTGATTAATTTCAAACAAGAAGGTTCAGCTTTTATTTTGGCTGCTGAACGGTCATCAACAGATATCCCGAAGCAGAAAAACAAAGTTTGTCCGTTCCTGATGGCAAAAGTGCATCTGTTGTGTAATATTCTTTGAAAGTTGATCCTTTTGCGGTCAGTAGTTCTTCATACTGATTCAGGATTTTTGCCGGGATGTCTTTTATACCTTTACCAGATAAAGCGTAAGATATCCAACCCAGGAAAATGGGCCATGAACCGCCGTTATGAAAATGGTAAGGTTTATTTTTAAAATTATAACTGTAGTTGTTTTCCAACAATTTCCAGTCTGTATCTTGAGGAAAAACAACAGGATAAAAAACCGGCAACATCCAATGCTGGAATTCTGTGTTTAAGCCATCCAGAAAGTTGGTGAATGGTTCCAGATCCAGATCAAAACCAAGAAGAATTGCCAAAGCATTTCCCGCGAGGTCAAAACGTTCGTCGTAACCATTAGCATTGAGAGAAGCCCATAGATAAGGTTTCTCATTGGCTTTTTTATAAGCTGTCTCATGATATTTTATATTGTCAGAATCGTTCTTTCTGAAGTTGGTTTCTATTAAGACCTTAATGCTTTTTGCCTGGATTTGCCATAAAAGGTTGTCATAAACTTCTGCAGCATTTGCAATTGCCCAATAACGCAAAACATTGTCGTATAAGGTATAACCTGAAGTGATGTATTCGTCTGCCCAATTCCCGCCAAGAGGCGTATAAATCAATCCGCGGGCGTTAAATTCCCATGAATCCAGACATTTCAATGCAAGTTCTATATTGCTGCGGAGTTGTAGTTTCAGCGCATCATTTTTACTGTATTTCAAATATTCGCAAGTTATTGCGACCCACCAGGTGGTAGCATCTACGCGTCCTACAAGACTGCCATAGCTAGCGGTATCATTTACAACATTGACATTGGAAGGGATCTGGCCGCTTTGTCCCTGGTGTTTTGCCAAGGTGAGAATAGACCTTTCAAGAGCTTCTGTTATTTCTGAATCCTGAATCAGAATTCCTGTAAACCCTGTCATCATAGCATCCCGTGACCATACTCTTGCATAGTTGTCTGTCTTTTCTGATGATGCTAAAATCCCGTCTTTAGTAATTGCTTTTCTGATGATTTCAATAGCCTGCTGTCTAAACATATATCCTTCTTTTTAGTGAAAAAAGTGGAATGAGAAAATTGTGTTTTCTCATTCCACAGAAAAAATTATTTAATCAAGTTTTATTAAAGGTCGAACTTCACACTTATGCTATAGCTGCTGCCTGCCAGTGTTCTTGCCCGTACGATGCCGTTGCCACCTGTGATGCTGCCTTCTTCCGCTTCTGTTACTGCAATAGTATTGAAAATATTATTTGCATTAAGGCTTACGGAAAGGTTTTTCAGAAGCATATAAGAGACGTATGGATTTACTACAACATATCCAGGCATTGTCAATTTATTAGAATCCTGAGTATATGCTTTTGTATTACCGATGAGGTACAGACCTAGACTTAGCTTTTCAATATTAAAGTTTGGATTTACAGAATACATAAATTTAGGCGTTCTTCTAGGCGTATTTCCAATAATGGTTTGGTCCAGTGCATTTTTAATTTCTGCGTGCGTATAGGTAAGACCTGCTTTTATGTCAAAATCTTTTGTAAATCTGTAGTAACCGTCCAATTCTACTCCAAGAGACTCATATTTGTTTTCAGTTTTTTTCTGTGTAGTCGCTTCGTAATTGGCTTCTTTTGTTCCTGCGTAGAAAAGAGTTGTGTTAAGGAAATATCCCGCTCCTCTCAATTTATAACCGGCTTCTACCTGATTTACTTTGTTTACTTTCACCGCATCCAATGCAGGATCATTATTATCAGTATAATTGTATCCGGAGAAAAGGATTCTGTCAGAAGATGCACTTCCACCCTTGCTCACTCTTGCAAAAACTGCATTTTTACTATTCAGGGCGTAGTTACCACCAACGGAATATCCGAAAATGCCGTACGTGTAATTGACAGGAACATTGATATTATCATTTGAACCTACCATCTGCTCAGCAATGTCAATGACTCCGTTTCCGTTCATGTCGCGGCTGGTGTAAGTAGCTGTTGCGCCTGAGAAAGTTCCTGTCACTTTTCCGATATCATATCTTGCACCTGCGTCGATTGTTAATTTATCCGTTGCGTTAATTTCAATCTGTGCGTGTGGCGCAGTGATGTCATATTTGGTGTTGTAATTTCGCTTCAGGTTGCCCCAATCTTTCATCCCGTAATTCAGCAAACCTTGATCTGTGATGTAAGTTCCTGAAAGATTTTTTACATCTATTAATCTTGCATTATTGTCACTAACTTCCTGGATATAGTTATTCCACATCCAATCCATATTGATGTTTTGAGTAGCTTTGTACAAGCCGGCATTCAGCTTCACTCCATTCCATTTTTTGCTGATGTTAAAATCGTTCACAAAATTATTGAAGTTATTAAGCTTTACATTGAAAAGTGCAATTTTCATGTAGTAAGCATTCATATCAACCGGCGTATTGGTGCCGGAATAAACCGCACTTCCGAAATTGGTAAAGTTAGCAGCTGTGAAGAAATCACTTCCTTTGCTTACGCTGGCAGGGAAAGGCGCAATGAACTGGCCATCATTTGCTGAATAGCGTATTTTTTCTTCGAATTTCCAGTCATTTCCAAGATTATAATTAAACTCAGCTCCGATGGTTTTTGACATAGAATGCATCCCGTCTGACACATCGCTATTGAAGATGTTTCCGTCATTTCCTAACGTTCTGTCGTGTTGCAGATTGATGGTTTGTAATGCACCGTGCAGGATATTGTAATTGGATAGAGAAGACCATTTTGGATCTGCGTCTGTTCCTGAAACAGCCACTGGCATTGGCATATATGCCGCCGTTCTGTCATCCAAAACTTTTGCATAGATTCTGAAACTTCCGTTCTCGAATTTTTTGAGTAAAGATAGTCTGAACTGTCCTCCGTTATTGGAATTGAATCCCGTCTTTCTTGGCCCATCTCCAATTCTGTAGAAACCTCCCAAAGCTAAAAAAGTGTTGTCCGCAATTTTGGTTCCGTAATCGAAATCTGTTCTGTAATTTTTATAATTGAGACCTAACTGTTGCGTAATGCTTCCTCCTTCTGTTTCACCCGTTTTTGTAATAAAATTGATGATCCCCGCAGGTGAGTTACTTGCAAATACAGAGGCAGAACCACCTCTCAAAGCCTCTACTTTTGAAACAAAGGAATCAAATCTGGTGAACTGATCCTGAGTCCCAAACGCAATATCTCCAAATTGCATCACAGGCAGGCCGTCTTCCTGGATCAACAGATATCTGGATCCTCCTGCAGAAACGGGAACTCCTCTTACTGTGATATTGGAGTTACCTTCTCCACCAGAAGATTCTGCACGTATTCCGGGGATCGTTCTGAAGATTTCTGCTGTCGTTCTGGGAGCAGCATTTAAGATATCCTTCATTTTCAATGTAGAAATGGAGGTACTCGTCTTGATAGACGATTTTGGGTTGGAGTTTCCTGTAATGACAACTTCATCAATTGTTTTGTCTTTTGAAATAGTATCATTACCATTAGTTTGGGAAAACATAAATGCAGCAACATTCAATGTTCCGAAAATCAATAACTTTTTAGTCATTTTTAATTTCATAATGGTGAGTTTTGTTTTGCTAAAAGTATTTTATTTGCATACATAAAAACCGTGTGTAAACCCAATATTAACTGAGTATTAATTTCAAACGTTTGCACAAACGTTTGCGGTTGGTAAGTTTTTTAATAATTTAACTAAAATTAACGTTTCTCAGCCATTAATTTAACATTCATTAACAAAAATTTATGATAAAAATATTAGTAAATTTTACCGAATTTTAGTCGCAAATGTTAAAATGAAAAGAATTACGATAAAAGATCTTGCAGAAATGCTCAATATTAATATCTCTACTGTGTCCAGAGCACTCAGTAATCATCCGGATATTAGCACCGCAGTAAAGCTACGGGTAAAGGAAGCTGCGGAATTGCTCAATTATCGTCCAAACGATTTTGCTGTCAATTTTAGAAAGAGATCATCAAAAACAATTGGTCTTATCATTCCCCAAATGTCTCTTTTTTTTATACCTGCCGTCATAGAAGGCATTTCAAAAACACTTGCAAAAGCTGGTTTTAAGGTTTTTATCTTATCCTCGGAAGAATCTCTTGAGAAGGAAAAAGAAAATATGGAGATCTGCTGCAATTCTAATGTAGAAGGCATCCTGATTTCTGTCAGCAAAAACACCAAGAATCTGGATCACCTCTGTGTTGCGGATCAGATGAAGATCCCGATTGTTCTTTTTGACAAAAGCCTTTCTCAGGATCAGTATCCACAGGTTATTTTTGATAGTGAACAGACGGCTATGCAATGCGCAGAAAAATTGGTTTCTTTCGGGTGCAAAAATATTTTTGCAATATATGGTGATGAGAAACTGGATATTACAATTTACCGAAAAAAAGGATTTGAAACAATTATTCTACAATATCCCGAGATCTCTTATCACTACATTTTTGCTGATTCTTCTTATGAAACAAAAGAAAAGCTGCTGGAAACAGATGGTTTGGAAAACATGGATGGTTTTTTTGCGATGAGTGATGAAACGCTTCTGGGGCTGAATCCGGTGTTGCAAATGAGGAATACTGATCTAAAACATAAAAAAATAGTCGCTATAAGTGAGGGTGTTATCCCGCAATATCTTAATCCGCTCTACGAATATGAAAAACACAGCGGATTGGAAATGGGCATCCTGAGTGCAGAAAAATTACTGGAAGTTATCAAAGAAAACGCCTTAGCAACTTAATTTTTTGAATCACCTAAAAGCTGGTAACAGTTTGTTTACATAAATAATATCAAATAGCTATCTTTGCACTTTAAAAATTTAATATGTCTAAGTCATTAATTCCAAAACTGGAAGCGATAAAACAACGATATAATGAGGTCGCGGATCTTATCATCCAGCCGGATGTGATCACTGACCAAAAAAGATATTCCACACTCAACAAAGAATACAGCGATCTTGGAAAGATCGTAAAAGTATTCGATGAATATAAAGGCGCGCTAGATACGATTGCAGAATCCGATGAGATCATTGCTGACGGTTCTGACAAAGAATTCGTGGAAATGGCAAAGCAGGAAAAGTATGAAGCAATGGATAAACTTCCGGAGTATGAAGAGCAGCTGAAGTTCCTCCTGATCCCGAAAGATCCTACTGATGACAAAAACGTGATTGTGGAACTTCGTGCAGGAACTGGCGGTGATGAAGCAGCAATTTTTGTGGAAGATGTGTACAGAGCTTACGCCATGTATTTCAAAACAAAAGGCTGGAAGCACGAGATTACCGATTCCAGTGAATCTACTAAAGGCTATAAAGAATTAATCCTGAAAATTGAAGGCGACGGTGTTTATGGCATTATGAAATTCGAATCCGGTGTTCACCGTGTTCAGCGTGTTCCGGAAACAGAATCTCAGGGTCGTGTTCATACTTCCGCAATTACGATTGCCGTTTTGCCGGAAGCTGAAGAAATTGATTTTGAACTGAATCCTGCGGACATCGAAATGCAGACTTCCCGTTCCGGAGGAGCTGGTGGACAAAATGTAAACAAGGTAGAAACAAAAGTTCAGTTGACACACAAACCATCCGGGATGGTCGTGGTTTGTCAGCAGGCTCGTTCTCAGTTGGCTAACAGAGAATTAGCAATGGAAATGCTTCGTACCAAATTATATGATATCGAAGTTCAAAAATCTGTGGGTGATATCGCAGCACAGCGTAAATCGATGGTTTCCACAGGTGACCGTTCTGCAAAAATCAAAACTTATAACTATCCGCAGGGAAGGGTTACAGATCACAGAATCAACAAATCGATGTATAATCTGGACGCTTATATGAACGGCGATATTTCTGAAATGATCGATGCGGTAATTATGGCCGAAAATGCTGAGAAATTAAAAGGAGAGGAAGAAGGTATTTCTTAATATTCTCAATTGATATAAAACGTAAAAGACTGCAAATTTGCAGTCTTTCTCTATTTTACCTTATCAATTCCTCTAAGTCCGGTAAATCGGACGCCGTATTTCCAATTGCAATAGGCGAAGAACTGATACATCCGGTATTCGAAATCTAAACCGTAATTTTCGTTAGAATCATAATCTATGGCGACTTCATAAAAATTTGGGTTAACGCGAGAATAGAATCTGGAATTCCATTCGTTGACCAAAATGGTGTTTCGGGATTTCAGACTGCTTTCTGTGAACATTGATTTAGGCTGAGCTCTGGTTGCGACGAAGTTTTCATATTCGGCATCGAAGACGGTGATTTCCCATTCGTCGGCAGAATCGGTTTTCTTTTGGGTGGCTAAGGATGGTTTTTGGTCTTCTGCTAATGGTTTTGAGGTTGTGGAACAAGACCAGATGAAAGCTGAAAGTAGAGCAATGGCGATTAGATTTTTCATTTTGATCAATTATAAACTTAATTAAACAAAAAACCGTTCCAAAAATTTGAAACGGTTTGTATATTAATAAGATTCTTAAGGTGTTGGATCTTTCTGAAGAATCACAAATGCCGGGAAGTGATCGGAATAGCCACCCGTAAATTTGTCTCCAGCCCAAGATCTGAAAGGATAACCTTTGTAATTTCCTTCTTTGGTAACCAGATATGCTGGTGCAAAAATCTCTGCTTTGAAAACTGTGTAGTCTTTTCTAATTTCGTTTTTAGGAGCATAAAGGTTAGATGAAACGATAATTTGATCGAATAAATTCGGAGCATCTTGATATGCTAATGAGGCAACACCCTTTTTGTACAAAGGATACATCAAGTTAAGATATGGTGAACTTTCCGAAAGATCTTTTGGATTCCCAACAGCCTTCAAACCATTTTTCAAACTGGAGCTCACGGGATCATCATTGAAATCTCCCATTGCAAACATTTTGGTAGAAGGATCAAGAGCTTGTACACTATCCATCTGTTGTTTCAGAATCGCCGCTGCTGCGTTACGTTTTGGAAGAGAAGCTGCTTCTCCACCTCTTCTGGATGGCCAGTGATTCAGAAAAAATGCTACTTTTTCGTTATCTAGGAAACCTGTAAGAACAACAATGTCTCTCGTGTATTCTCTTCTTCCTCCTTCTCCAAAAATTTTCACCTCTTTTTTCCAAGATTTGGAAGGCGAAAATCTTCTTTTTTGATAGATGAAAGCGACATCTATTCCTCTGTAATCATAAGAGTTGTAATGTGCAATTCCGTAATCGTACTTTGCAATAGAGGGTTCTTTTACAAGATCTTCTATTACTTGTCTGTTCTCTACTTCTATAAGGCCAACCACAACTGGAGCTGTATTGGTGTAAGCTTTTCCCATCTCGGAAATTACTTTGGCGCCATTCTCTAGTTTTTGTTTGTAAACCTTATAAGTATAGTTTTTACCACTTTTTGGGGTAAACTCTTCAGAACCGCCTTGGATTCTTACCACTTTTTTGCCCTTAAGTGCTTCATCGTTCCACGGACCTGCGTAATCTTTCTCAGTTACTTCAAGATATTTTATAGAATCTAAAGGAACGCTTCTGTGAAAAGCTGGGTTTGTAATGTCTTTGGTTCCATCAATATAATCTGCAGAACGAATCGTGTCCCACAGGTTTTCTACGTTTAGAAAACCAACTGTAGCCGCTCTTACTTGTTTCTTTTGCTGAGCAGATAATAAGGAAATACTAAAAATAGCAATTAAGCTAAAAATATGTTTCATAATATAATATGTAAGGCTACAAAAGTAATTTTTTTTAGATAGTTGCAAAATAAAAATTTCAAATTTTTAATTATTAATAATTATGTTTCGAAAAATTGATAATTTGTTAAAATAAAAAAAATGTTAAAAAGTTTTAATTATAGAAAATTTATTTACATTTGCCTTCCGTGTGTAACGGACTGTATATTAGAAAAAAAGAGCAAACAAAACCTAATTGATTTATGATTAAAAAATTATCATTAATCTCCTTATTTACAATGCTTCCAGCATCATTTTACTACGCACAAACTACGGTTTTTGCCTACCTAAAAGATGCCGACGGGAAACCCGTAGAAAAAGCACAAGTTGATCTAAAGGGGGAGGCTAATAGTGTTTCGGCAGACAAAATTGGATATTTCCAGTTTGTAGATCTGAAATCCGGGCATTATCAGATTGTGGTAACAAAGGCAAATTTCGAACCAAAAACTTTCGAATTTGACATTACTACAGAAAAAAGAAAAGATTTGGGGGTAATTACCCTTTATTCTACTTTGACAGGAGCAGATCAAGGGCTTGCAATCCTTGATAATGCTGATGACGAAGGCAGCGGACAGACTTCTACAGTTGGTCTTTTGCAATCTTCACAAGATGTTTTCAACAGAATCGCAAGTTTTGACCTTGGTGCATATTGGTTCAGACCAAGAGGTGTAGACGGAAGAACTACAGAAAACATGCTGAATGGTGTTTCTATGGTAAAGTCGGACAATGGAAATGTAGATTTCTCCAACTGGGGAGGTCTTAATGAAATTGTAAGATATCCAGAGATTTTCGCCAACCATTCTCCTTCTGAATATGCTTTTGGAGGTTCTAGCGGTGTAGTTTATAAGAATACAAAAGCCAGCGAATACAGAAAAGGTTTCCAGGCTGTATATTCACTTACCAACAGAAACTACAGACAAAGAGTTTCTCTTAGATATACTTCGGGAATGTCTAAAAGTGGATGGGCTTTCACCTTGATGGGAGCTAAACGATGGGCTGAAGAAGGAATCCAAGAAGGTACTTTCTATGATGCTTACGGAACTTACTTGGGTGTTGAGAAAAAGTTTAATGATAATCATACAATGACTTTCAATGCTTTTGCTTCTCCTTATAGAAGATCTACAGCTAGTCCAAGTACTCAAGAGGTTTTTGATTACAGAGGTGTTCATTACAACTCGTATTGGGGCTGGCAAGATGGAGAGAAGAGAAGTGAAAGAGTAAGAAAAGGTTTCCAACCAATTTTGCAATTGCAGGATTTCTGGAAAATCAATAAAAAATCAAACCTTTGGACTTCTGTGTCTTACCAATTTGGAAAAGACAAAGGATCAAGATTGGATTGGCAAAGCGTTCCAAATCCATCTCCTACTTATTACAGAAATTTACCAAGTTATTTTGGCTCACTTAATGAAGATGCGTTCACGTATAACCCTGCGACGGATGAGTATCTTGGCGCTGGCGATGCGTATCAAAACGCTCGCGCAGCTTGGCAAAATGGAGATCCAAATGTGACTCAAATCAACTGGAACAGATTGTATGCAGCCAATATGGGGCAGAATCCTGTGTCTCAATATGGAGCAACTGGTAAAAGAGCCCTGTACTATCTTGTGAATGATGTAAGCGACGATAAAATCTGGAATGCAGCGACACATTACACGTACAATTTTACAGACAAGTCTAAGTTTATGTTAAACCTTTCTTATCAGAACTATAGATCAGAACTTTATAGAGAGGTTAATGATTTGCTAGGAGCAGATTTCGTTTTCAACAAAGATCCATTTGCAGCTACAAATAATCCTGGTACTTCTGCGTTATATAATGAAGGAGAAGCAGATGTTGCTAAGAAAGTAGGAGATAAGTTGCTTTATAATTACATTTTCAGAAGACAAGAAGTAAAGGTTAATCCAGGCTTCAAATTCTCAGAAGGTAAGTTTGATGTTTTTGTTTCTGCACTAGCTGGTTACTCTACATCTAGCAGAGAAGGATTGTTCAAGCATTATTTATATGCTGACTCATTCGGACAAAGTAAGAATTATGATTTCTGGAACTTCGGTTTGAAAGGTCAAATTATTTATAGAATTGACGGAAGAAACTTCTTGATCTACAACGGTAGTTATTTTTCACAAGCGCCTTATTTAGAAGATTTGTTTATCAATCCTAGATTGAATGCTTCTGTAGCGCCTAATATCAAAAATACAGTTGTGAATGCTAATGATTTGAGTTATGTAATTAATTCTCCATTATTCAAAATCAGAGCTTCTGTATTTTTAATTGATACTCAGAATGAAACCAGTGTACAGAGATTTTTTGCAGATGGTATCCAAATTGATAACTCTGCAAATGGAGGTACAACAGATACAAATACTGGAGGACAGTACATTCAAAGTGCTTTCGTAACTCAAGTAATGTCCAATGTAGAGAAGAGAAATATGGGTGCAGAACTTGGAGCTGACTTCAAAGTATTGCCTACTTTATCTCTACAAGGTGTGGCTAGTTACGGACAATATACATATCGTAACGATCCGAATGTTTACTTTGCTTCAGACGCAATTGGAGTTTTTGGAAACGGACAATCTTTTGTAGAATTCGGCAAATCGAATCTTAAAGATTATAAGCAGGGAGGAACGCCTCAGATGGCTTTTTCTGCAGGATTCAGATATAATTCACCTAAGTATTGGTGGGTTGGAGCTAACTGGAATTATTTAGATAACAACTATCTAGATCCGTCTGCTCTATTGAGATCTCAAAGCTTTGTTCAAAACAGCAATTCTGGTACGCCATATGCGAATGCAGATGATGCTGAAATGAGAAGATTATTAGCACCGAACAAGTTACCAGCAGCTTATTTCATTAATGCAAATGTTGGGAAATCTTGGTTAATGGGTAAATATTATTTATTAATCTCCGCAAGTGTAAACAATATCTTTGATAATACAAGATACATCACCGGAGGTTTTGAGCAAACTAGAAATGTGAAATTTGATGGCTTCCAAGAAGATTTTAACAGAAGTCAAACATTATTTGCTCCTAAATTTTGGTACACTCAGGGACGTTCCTATTTCGTAAATTTACAAGTAAGATTTTAAAAATATAAAAAATGAAAACATATACAACAATTAAAACATTGGTTTTCTCTGCAATAGTTGCAGTAACCTTTACATCGTGCGTGAAAGATGATGACTGGAACGCACCAGAAATCCTGTGTAACAACAGATTTGCCGACCCAACTACTACAATGGCAGAATTTGCAGCATTAGCTCCTAATGCCTCCACTGGAACAACTTATAAAGTTCCTGTAGATGGAGCGCCTGTAATATTCGATGCTTATGTTGTTTCTTCCGATGAGAATGGTAATTTTTACAAAACCATCTCATTCCAAGATAGTGCGGAAAATCCAACTGTAGGCTTATCTTTGGAAGTTGATAAAGCTTCTAATTATGCTGATTTTCCAGTAGGATCTCATATCAGAATCAAAGCCAACGGACTGGTTTTAGGATGGGACAGAGGAACAAGAAAAATTGGATCTATTGACCCAACTTATGCTATTGGTAGAATTCCAAGCATTCTTTTAACCAGATATCTTTCTGGAGTTTGTAACGGAAACAATAGACTAGATATTGCTACGCTTGTTCCTACAAAAGTGGCTACTTTAAATTTAGCTAAAGACGAAAAGTATATTAATACCTTGGTACAAGTTTCTGATATACAATTTAAGATGGATGACCCTACAAACCCATACACATATATCAGTTATATTGCTGGAGTTGGACAGGATACAGACAGAACGATTGAAGGAAAGAATGGTAATACTACAACTATTAGAAATTCTGGCTTCTCAACATTCGGATCTAATTTGGTTCCAACAAAAAGCGGAGATCTTACTTTTGTTGTGAGTAGATATAATGCTAACTGGCAGATGTTGATTAGAAATACGAATGACGTAAACTTTGTAAATGATAGATTCGCATCAGGAGATCCAAACGCACCAGAAGAGCCTTCTGCATCTGCAGTTAATCTATTCGGAGGATCTGATTTTGAAAATTGGACAACTTTCTTAAACAGTTTAAATAGCTTTGGAACGAAACAGCCACTTGCACAAGGTATTGGACTTGGTCTAAACGGAACCAACTCTTTACAAATCAAAGGAACTGCGCCAGGAAACGACTATCTGTTTACTGCAGTTGCTCCGGCAGGATTACCAGCTAATCCAAAGAAGATTACAATGTATATCAAAGGAACTTCTACTGGAAAATCATTATCATTTAACGTGTATAGAACATCTGGAACTCCACTTTATTACACATACAACTTGTTGAATTTTACTAAAAGTTCTATCATTAGTGTGTCTGATGCCAACGATTACAGAGGAGCTATCGACACAAAAGGAGAATGGATGTTAGTAGAAATTAATTTAGCTGGAGCGCCACTTATCAATTTGGCTCCAGGTAAAGATATTTTTGCAATCAAAACAGGATCTGCAGGAGTGTACGATATCAATATTGATAATATTAAAATTGAGTAATTCCCTTTTTAATTAATACCATAAAAAATCCCGCACATCGCGGGATTTTTTTGTTTTAAACACTTTCGGAATTGTAGGCTCTCATCTTTCGCCAGATTTTCCGTCCAAAAAAAAGAACTGCAATCAGCAGCGCAATAGCTGCGATGAATGCAAGCACTGGAAGAAAAATCGCTAAAACCGACATCAGACCTGCACCAGCAGTTTCCGTGGTAGCAACCAAGTTATTCCCAATGCCACCAGTTGTGGCTGTAGATGCGGCGCGTGTTCCGGCAAAACCCGAAGCAATAGTAGCAGCAGTTCCTCCTCCAGCAATTAGCGCCAAAGCCCACTGTGGAAAGGTGTCCAACTCGATAAACTGACTTGCAAATAAAACCGACCCAGCAACAGTAGCCAACGGAATAGTAATCGTATCCAAAAAATTATCAACCACGGGAATGTAATAAGCTAGAATTTCAACGATGGTCGCCGCACCAGTCGTAATCAAGGTTGGCAAGCCGGAAAGCCATTCGAAGTTATCGCCCATCGGAATCCAGCCCATATACGAGGCAAGACTCACGGCAAACATTGGTAAAAAAACTCGGAAACCGGAAGCCGCAGCCAATCCAATTCCGATAAAAGCACTCAGTAAGTAAGGTAGAATATCAGCCATTTGTAATTTGTTTGTGAATAAAATTACAAATAAAAACAGATGCAAAGTCAGAATATTATAAAATCTAACTTCTAAAATCTTACATCTAACTTCTTTTTAAGAGTCAGATTTCTTTTTACAGAGATTCAAAAACTGTTTTTCAACCACAGAAAAATCCTCAGGCATTTCTTTGGAAGTCCAAAAAATCATCACCATAGATTTTTCTTTAAAAGCTTCCAGATAAATCGATTTATTTAATCGGTAAGATTCTCGCAACAAGCGTTTTATGCGATTTCTGTCAACCGCTCTTTTGAAAAATTTCTTACCAACCGAAACGCCAATTCTGTGATTTGGGACAGAAAAAATGTCATTGGATTTAATATGAATCACACGGATATTGTCCACAGTCAGCCACTTTCCTTTCTTAAAAAGATGGTCTATCTCTGATTTTCTTTTCAGTTTTTCGTGAGTGGGGAAACTGTTTATTTTCATCGGAAAATTTACTCTTTTCCAGTTAAATAATTAATGACTTCCGCAGCCGCATACAATCCGAAAATAGCAGGAATAAAACTGATAGTTCCGTAAAAAGAACGTTTGAAATTTGTCCCATCTGTCATTTTCAAGCTTTCTTCATCTTGCAATTCTGTGGAGAAAACACAACGGAATCCTTTGTCGATCTTCTCTTTTTTGAGGCGTTTTCTCACTTGTCTTGCAAGCAGGCAATTGTTGGTTTTATGAATATCGCGCACCATCACTTTGCTCGGGTCAGATTTTCCGCCCGCGCCCATAGATGATACCAATTTTGTCTTCGTTCTTCGGCAAGCGATAATCAAAGCGATTTTAGGAGTCAAAGAATCGATGCAGTCCAAAACATAATCGAATTTTTC
>JAGNPP010000184.1 GCA_017989575.1 Chryseobacterium sp. | reverse complement strand
CTGGTGGCGCAATTTATACCTGGACGCAAAAGGCAAATATAATCAATTGTACTTTTGAGAACAACCATTCCGACGTGTCTGGCGGTGCAATTCACTCGAGATCTGAGCTTAATTTATCCAATTCCGTTTTCAAATCCAACTCTTGTAATCAAAATGGAGGCGCTATTTATACTTGGGAAATTTTAAAAGTAACAAACTCACTTTTCCATCAGAATTCAGCTTTGGAATCGGGCGGAGGAATTTATAATAACGATGAACTTTATGTTTCTAATTCGACTTTTGTTTCAAATCAAGGTTCAGCAATCATCCACAGACACCTTGATTCGAATGTAAACTCTACATATTTGACTCATATATTCAATTCTATTTTCTACAACAATACAGCAAAATCTGGCTCAGCAAACCTAGCCGACGTAGATCACACATCTCCCAACAGCAATGATCAAAGTACGAAAGACTTCAGAAGAAATATTTTCCAAGCCAACACTGTCGGAAGCAATAATCTTGTAGGAACCAACCCTCTTTTTATGAATTCTCTTAATAATTTCAACTTACAAGATATCAGTCCAGGAAGAAACATGGGAGAAAATGCACTTTATAACAATGTTTCTCAAATTCCTATTTCAAACTCCAAAGATTTAGCAGGAAATCCAAGATTATCTGGCAACTCTGTAGATTTAGGCGCATATGAAACCGAAGGAAACCTCGCCCTTTCTGATACTGCTTCTTCTAATATTACATTCTATCCCAATCCAGTGAAAGATTTTTTACACATTCAAAAAATACCATCCAATACAACTTACAAAATCTTCACTTCTGGAGGTCAATTATTATCCAAAGGAACAATAATTAACAACAGCATCGATCTAAGGAAAATAGATAAAGGGATTTATATTCTTGTAATAGAAGACGGCATTAATTTCTATTCCAAAAAAATCATTAGGGATTAATTTTAAACTTTGATGATTCCAAATTAGTCTGCCAAAATTTCCAGTATTAAGAATAAATATCTGCCAAAAACAACTTCAAACCTCTAACTTTTGACTTCTATCACCATTGGCACATTGTTGGAGATTTGAAGAATTAGAATAATATTAAAATCAAAATATAATTATGTCAGTAAATTTCAAACCGCTAGCGGACAGAGTTTTGGTAGAACCAACACCTGCAGAAACTAAAACAGCATCTGGACTAATCATCCCAGACACGGCAAAAGAAAAACCACAAGAAGGAACTGTAGTAGCCGTAGGACCTGGAAAAAAAGACGAACCAACCACTGTGCAAGTAGGCGACAAAGTACTTTATGGAAAATATTCCGGAACTGAATTGAAATTTGAAGGAAAGGATTATTTAATTGTAAAAGAAGGAGACCTTTTAGGAATTATTGGATAATTAATTGTAAAAAGTAAAACATATTCACGTAAAATGATTTCAACTTTCGTGGATATTAAATTCATTAATACATTGTACAAAGTACATTAATACAACAAAAAATGGCAAAAGAAATAAAATTCGATATCGAATCAAGAGACGCTTTGAAAAGAGGTGTTGACGCATTAGCAAATGCAGTAAAGGTAACTTTGGGACCAAAAGGTAGAAACGTGGTAATCGAAAAATCTTTCGGTGCTCCTCATGTGACTAAAGACGGTGTCTCTGTAGCAAAAGAAATCGAACTGGAAGACAGAGTAGAAAATATGGGTGCTCAAATGGTGAAGGAAGTTGCTTCTAAAACCAATGACATCGCTGGAGACGGAACGACTACTGCAACTGTTTTGGCTCAGGCAATCGTGAGAGAAGGTCTTAAAAACGTAGCGGCTGGTGCAAACCCAATGGATTTGAAAAGAGGAATCGACAAAGCTGTAACTGCAGTAGTTGAAAACTTGAAATCTCAATCTCAAACTGTTGGTGATTCAATAGAAAAAATAAAACAAGTAGCTTCTGTTTCTGCAAACAATGACGAAACGATCGGCTCATTGATCGCTGAAGCTTTCAGAAAAGTTGGGAAAGAAGGTGTAATCACTGTTGAGGAAGCAAAAGGTATCGACACAACTGTAGATGTTGTAGAAGGTATGCAGTTTGACAGAGGTTTCCAATCGCCATATTTTGTAACTAATCCTGAGAAAATGGTTGCTGAATTGGACAATCCTTATATTCTTTTGGTTGAGAAAAAAATCTCTTCTATGAAGGAATTATTGCCAGTTCTTGAGCCAGTTGCACAAGGTGGAAAATCATTATTAATCATCTCTGAAGAAGTTGAAGGAGAAGCTTTGGCAACTTTGGTTGTGAATAAACTGAGAGGTTCTCTTAAAATTGTTGCTGTGAAGGCGCCAGGATTTGGTGACAGAAGAAAAGCAATGTTGGAGGACATCGCAATCTTGACTGGTGGAACTGTAATCTCTGAAGAAAGAGGTTTCACAATGGAGAATGTAACGATCGAAATGCTTGGAACTGCAGAGAAAGTTTCTATTGATAAAGATAATACAACCATCGTAAATGGCGGTGGCGAGGAAGCTCAAATCAAAGGAAGAGTTTCTCAGATCAAAGCTCAGATGGAGACCACAACTTCTGACTATGACAAAGAAAAACTTCAAGAGAGATTAGCTAAATTAGCTGGTGGCGTTGCCGTACTTTACGTAGGTGCTGCATCTGAAGTAGAAATGAAAGAGAAAAAAGACAGAGTTGATGATGCGCTTCACGCTACAAGAGCAGCTGTTGAAGAAGGAATCGTTGCTGGTGGTGGTGTTGCTTTGGTAAGAGCTATTTCTGCGCTTAACTTCCAAGGTGATAACGCTGATGAAACAACTGGTATCAAAATCGTGAAAAGAGCGATCGAGGAGCCATTGAGACAAATCGTTGCTAACGCTGGTGGCGAAGGTTCTGTAATTGTTGCGAAAGTTGCAGAAGGAACTGGAGATTTCGGTTACAACGCAAAAACAGACGAATACGTGAATATGCTTGAAGCAGGGATCATCGATCCAACTAAAGTAACGAGAGTTGCTCTAGAAAACGCAGCTTCTGTTTCTGGAATGCTATTGACAACTGAATGTGTAATCACTGAAGTGAAAAGCAACGAGCCTGCAATGCCAATGGGCGGCGGAATGCCAGGAATGATGTAGTCTTAAAACTATAAAAATAAATACTAAACCGTTCAGATTTTTCTGAGCGGTTTTTTATTTAAAAAAATAATATTCTTCTAATGATATACATATTCAAACCCCTATCTATCAACATAATTGTAATATTCTTTATTCAGAATTGACAATAACTGTTTAAGGCTCATTAATTCATAAATATATTAAAATACAAATCATTAAAACCCAACAAATGTAAAATATTTAAAATCAATAAAATAATCAAAACAAATTATTAAATTAAATAAAAACCAATCAAATAAATAAAAATATCACATAAGATAAAACATAACTATTAAAATAAATCACATCCAGCTTTCTTTTTTGAAAATTTCATTTACATTTGAAAAAAATTCAACTAATGAAAAAAACTATTAATGGCAGCTTTCGTTTTCGCTAGCCTTACCTCTGCAATTGCACAAACATCGAGAGAAGATTTCAAAGCTTCTATGGAACGTGTAGAAAAATTAGGAAAACTTTCCGCTCCCAAAACTACAAGCGTAGCATCTTTAGACAAATTAAACACAGAAATTGGAGATTCTGCCAAAGAATCTATGCAAATCTCTCCTTTGTTGCAAAACCTTTACTACAGATCTATCGGACAAACCAACGATGGCGTAACCGATGTAAAAGTGAAGAAACCAACTTTGAAAGAATGTGAAGAATTGGCTCTCAGAATTTTTTCTCAATCTAAAAATGTTCAAGCATTTGCGACTAATGTAACTTCAGTATCATCAGAATCTATGTCAGTTACCAATCCTTTGAAACTGGCAAAAATAGGTTCTGCTGTGAAATATGCGAAAAACGCTTCTACAATTCTAGGCGAAGAATCTGTGTTCCAGACAAAAGCAATCAAAAGCATTATCCAAACTGTAAAATCTGCAGGTAACCTATAATGACTAAAAAATTATTATTCCTACTGATTGCTCTGTCTTTCAGTAGGATTTCTGCGCAAAAAGATGACAGAATTGTCATAGGTGTTACCGCTTTTACTTGTGATGAGAATCCTAGATTTGTAGGCCTTGTGACGGAAAAAGTAGTAGAAATGTTAACAAATGCCAAGCGTTTCCGTGTGGTGGACAGAACCAGCGCTGACCGCGTGAATGACGAATTGGAACTTCAAAAATCCGAAGCTTTCATAGACAGTAAAAACGTTGTGGAACAAGGCGCAAGTTTGGCCGCTGAAAAAATCATCACAGGACACATTACAAAAATCCCGGTTTACTCTATGAAAGGGGCAAATGGCGGTGTAAATGGCTACAAAGCAAGTGTTGCGTTTCAGATGAAAATCGTAGATGTTGCAACGGGACTTAGCACAGATGCAACCAGTTTCGAAGGTAAAGCCAGCGAGCTAATGCTTTCTCCAGAAAGTGCAGTTCAAAACGCGATGAAGTCTATCCAAACAGAAATCAACCAGTATTTTAAACTAAATTTTCCGCTTCAAGGTAAAATTGTGAAACTATTACCAGATGACAAAGGCAGAACAAAAGTATTAGTAAACCTTGGAAAACACGCAGGAATCAACGTTGGCGATAAGCTTTCTGTAGAAATGATTGAACTGATAGACGGTCAAAAATATCCACAGAAAATTGGAACTGTAGAAGTAGTGACGCTTGCAGGAGACAACTTGAGCGAGGCAATCGCTTCTGACAAAAAATCTTCTCAAAGCATTAGCTCCAACTTCTCCGAGTCCAAAAAACTGGAATGCACATTAATTACTAAAAAATAATTATGAAATCTTTATTTTTTCTATTCGCTTTTGCAATCACGAGTTTACTGAGTTGCAATAGTCGAAATCACGCATCCGACATTCAGGTGATTGATTCCAACGACAGTTCAATGACTTTGAACATCACAGACCAAAAACCAGAATACGCTGCAATCTATCATCTATTATTCCGTGGAATTCCTAACAGCAACCAAACCACGCCATTGATTTCCACATCAGAAGAAGCGACAGAAAAGCAATTTCCAGAATATTTCAAAAAACTATTCAACGAAAACAGGTACAAAACTTTTGTCACTTCATCATCCAAAAATGGCAATGGAAGCCAGAGAGTGGTCGTGAACACAAGAGCATTAAGATTAGACTTAGAACAAAATTCTATCATTAGAAAATTCGGTTACTAAATCAATTAATTTGGGCAACTTTTCCGCCTTCCACTCCCGCTATTTTTTGCCTTCGCTTTTCCATCCGCAAAAAATGAGCTCCGTTCCTTTAGATTTGCAATAATGAAAATATGATGGGAAAATATTAAATTTAGAAAAGAGAAAAGCATTTAATTAAACTTTGCTCCGCTCCGGGAAAAACCCAAGGCTTGATTTA
>JAGNPP010000183.1 GCA_017989575.1 Chryseobacterium sp. | reverse complement strand
CATTGATACTTCGGCGGGAAATTTCTCTGCAAAAAACATTGGTTCTACCAGAAAAATGTGCAACAATATGACTTCGGAAACCAGCTACATCAGCGTTTTGCAGGAAGTGAACAAATATGTGGTGACAGAAACTACATTGGAATTGTACAAAGACAATTTGTTACTTTTGAAATTCAATAAAAAACAAGACTAATTTAATTTTTTGTGAAATCTATTCTCATATTTTCACAATTGATTTAGACGAATCGTTAATAAAAAATTTTTGTCGTCGAAAAAAGACATAAAAAAAAGGAACTCAGTTTTGAGTTCCTTTTTTGTTATTCTTCGTCTTCCTCGTCGTCGTATTTTGCAAGTTCTTCATCACACCATTTGAAGGCTTCTTCCACCACTTTTGTAGCCTCGTTTGCTACAGTTTCCTCATCATCTCCTTCCAAATCGTCCAACCATTCTACGTCCTCTTCTTCTACGTTAAGGATAAAACGTGGATACTCTGTGTGAACTACAAAAAGATCTTCTGGAAATTCAGAATTGTCGGCTAATAAAAACTTAGGTAATTTCATATGTAAAATATTTAATTTTAAAAATAAATCTGAGCTTTGCTCTATGGTTCAAAGATAGAAAAATTCCCGAAAACTACTATTGATAATTATTTTTTTTGATATTGATTTTTCTCTCCACTCTTTGCTTCGTGAGCACACTCTTTTTCAGCGTATCTTCCGCTTTGAAGGTGACGTATATCTTCGGATTCACCGTGCTGATGAGTTCCGCAGTTTGAATATCATCACCACTATCTTCACTTTTGAGATAGAACTTGATGGTTTCGTCTTTGATGTTTTCTTTTTCAAGATATTCTGTAATGATTTTTCGGTTCTCAAGATAATCACCTTTTGACAGCCATGTGAAAGCAAATCCAGTCGTCAAACTCAAAAATGCAATCGAGTAGGTCAAACTATTAAAAATCTGAAACAATTTTCTAAAAAACACCATCCAAATCCCAATAGAAAATGGCGCCAGTAATCGGTAATCTATCGCATTCACCGAGTAGAAATACTGCACAAAATAGGACAATACGATAGTGATAAATGAGATCATCAAGATGAATTTCTCCGTCTCCGAAAGTGTGGTTTTAACGAAAATATAAACCATTGCCAGAATCGTCAAAACACCAATGCCGTAGATTCCGTAATTGATGTTGCCACCGTTTGGATCTGCAATATGGATGAACGGATTAAAAGTGGTTGCCAAACCTTGATACAATTCCAAAAGCAGAGTAGGCGTAGATTTTAGCCCTATTTCTAGAAAAGTATCGACATAGTTTTCATTAAAATAATCGATGAACAAAATCTTGTACAAACCATAGAATACCAAACCTACAATTCCCGAAATCACAAAACTTTTCCAGTACTTTTTTCTGAAATTAAGAACTCCGAAAGCCATACTTCCCAAGCAGAAAAACAACGCACTGTAACGGACATTGATGAGGAAAATGAATATCAGACTTAACGCAAAAACGCCTTTCGTAGCAGAGATTTTGTTTTTGATAATTTGATGCGCAGTGTAGAAAAAAAGAAGTACCAAAGGCAGAGTCAAAGCCTCGCTCATCGTGAAAGAAAAAATACTCACAAAACTGAAAAGTGCCGATGCAATCACGAGTTCCCGAAAGTAAAAATTCTTCCTGTAAGAGAAAATCAAGAGAACGGTGAAGGCTAAAATCCCAATCAGTTTGCTGCTCCAAAAATTATCGATTCCAAAAAGGGTAAAAAACTTGATGAATAATGGATATCCCAGTGGCGCGGTGGTGTTATCTATAATCGGAAAAATCTCAGATTGCCGCATATATCGTATGGAATCCGGATTCACGCGTCCTTTTTCGTTGAGAAGGAATCTCAAAATAATCATCACGTAGGTAGAAATGATGAGAAAAATTTGCAGAATTCTCTCGTAATTTGGTTTCAGTTTTAAGGAAATCATAGTTTTAAAAATAAAATGTCAGAACCAAATCTGATTCTGACAAAGTTATAAATCGTAATCCGAAATTCCGAATTTGAAATTTTATTCTTTATAAAGCCGTTTTTTCTCTGAGAGATAGTAGCTTGTATCTTTATTTATGTAAATTGAAAAAGCATTTCCGAGATTGTCAAAATAAGCTTTAGGTAAAACCATTTTCTTTTTGATAGTCGGTATTTTGATTAATTCCGTTTTGTGGTTATCCCAATAATTCCATTCGCCGATGTAAGTATTAGTGAGCAGATTCACGCTGGATTCTCCACTTCCATCATTGTTGGCAGGACCAAATTCATAACGTTCCATTCCAATCAGTCGCATTTTTCCGGTTTCCTTTTCAAAGCGAAACTGGTAAGCGTTGGAAGCCCGCATTTGATTGAGACTTACTCGGAAACCATTTTTAGCTTTGTTAAAAAATATTTCCCCCGAATCTTCAAATTGGTCAGACGACACTTTTTTGAATTTCTGAGAAGAAAGTTGATAAACTACCGCCCCAATTTTGGAATCCAAATAGACTTTGTCATTAATCCTGTCTCCGTCGAAATCTGCAGAAAGTATTTTCTCCTGCGCAAAAATAAGCGTAGGAAAAAGGCAAAACAACAAATACTTTTTTGCAAACATTTCGATCTATTTTAAAAACATTTTCGAAACTTTCTCCGCTTTTTTACTTTCGGAATAATCATAGAAACCTTCGCCCGATTTCACACCTTTTTTGCCAGCCATTACCATATTCACAAGAAGTGGATTGGGCGCATATTTCGGATTTTTGAAACCGTCGTACATCACGTTTAGAATCGCAAGACAAACATCTAGCCCGATAAAATCTGCCAATTGCAAAGGTCCCATTGGATGTGCCATTCCGAGTTTCATCACGGTGTCAATTTCTTCCACGCCTGCAACGCCATTGTAAAGTGTTTCGATCGCTTCATTGATCATCGGCATCAGGATTCTGTTCGCAACAAATCCCGGATAATCGTTCACTTCTGTTGGAACTTTTCCTAATTTTTTGCTCAATTCAAAAATCTCGTCAAACGTTTCTTTGGAAGTCGAGTAGCCTTTGATGATTTCCACAAGTTTCATAATCGGAACCGGATTCATAAAGTGCATTCCGATGACTTTTTCCGGACGTTTTGTTGCAGCAGCAATTTGCGTGATAGAGATGGATGAGGTATTTGTAGCAAGAATACAACTGGCTGGCGAAAGTTCGTCCATCTGTCCAAATATTCTTAGTTTCAAATCCAAATTTTCTGTCGCAGCTTCTACGATGAGGTCAGCACTTGGTGCTGCATCTTTCAAATCCGTAAATGTTGTAATGTTTCCAAGCGTGCTGGTTTTTTGTTCCTCCGTCAGATTTCCTTTGGCTATGATTCTGTCCAGATTGGTGGTGATGGTTTTGATTGCTCTGTCCAGATTTTCCTGTTTCACATCTACCAAACTTACTTGGAATCCACTCTGAGCAAAAGTATGGGCAATCCCATTTCCCATAGTTCCTGCGCCTATTACAACAATGTTTTTCATATTTTAATTGTTTATCAATTACAAACCTTTCGGTTTCATTTATATAATTTTTAATTTTTTAAATATTGATTTGAAGTAAAGTCTAAAACCTAACTCTTAAAACCTAATCACTCTTTCTCAAGATAATAAAGATACTCTGTCGTTCCCGAAGCTTTATGATTTCTGTTCTCTTCTTTATCCGCACGGAAACGTTGATACTCGGTTGTAAATATATCATATTTCCCGAATTTGGAAAGTATGTTGCTAATATCGCTTTCAGCCATCAATCCCTCATTATTATAACTTAGGAAAATATGCTGGAATTTCGCGTTTTTGATGAGATCTTCAAAGGTTTTCAGAACTTCCGGCTTACTACAATATTTTGATTTTTGATAATCCCGAAGTCCTGTTTTTCCTTTCGGAGAGAAGCTGTCATATTTTGCAATCGTATTCAGAAGATGATAGTTTGCGCCATATTGACGGGCATTGTAAGGCGGATCGAGATAAAGAATATCGCCTTCGATTTCTTTTATTAATTCGTTCGCATCTTCATTATAAACCTCGTGTTTATTTTCCGTGATTTCAAAATGAGACGGAACCAATTCCAGCTTTTTGTGAGCCGATTTTTTGATTTGTTTGAGGAATGCACCGTAAACAGAGGCTGTATTCGCTACCTTATCCGCAGCTTCCAAAAGTGAACAAAGCAGGAAATAATATTGATCTTCATTGATTTTTTCAGACAATTTCCAATCTTCAATTTTCTGTCGGATCGAATCTATTTTCTTCCCGTTTTCTTCCGAGAAGTAAAGCCTTTCCGATTTCCCGTTTTCAGAATATTCTTCTGAAATAAAACCAGATTTCCCTTCAAATAAATTCAGCTCATTAATCAAGTCTTCATAATCGAAATTTTGATGATTCCAGATGTAATTTCGATTCAGAACGTAGCTGTAAAATTCAAAATCATTGCTAATAACTTTTTTGGTTTCCGCTTTGAAATTTCGTCCGACAATTCCGGTTCCTGCGAAGAGATCGCAAAATGTTTTGCTGCTCAAGTCTTTACCAACAACTTGATAAACGCTTTGTTTGATGAAATCTGAAAGTTTGTTTTTGGAACCGATGTAATTCATGAATTATGCTTTGATCCAAATCAAATCAGAAAGGATCTCGTGAGATTCCAAATTTAAGGAAACTAAATTGGCCTCAGAAAAATTGCTGAGATATTCTGTGATTTTTTCTTTGATTATAGAAAGTTCAGTCTTCAATTTCCAGTGTTCTCCATTTTTCTCATCATAAAAAATAATGAACAACCGGTTCGCATGATGTTTCCTTCCTTGCTGACTTTGATTGTTGTAAAGCCATTCAATCAATTCTTTTTTGTGATCAACAGCATAATCGAAACTTTTCCCAAACTGTCTTGGGAAAACACTGCTTTTATGATCAAATGGAATTCCTGAAACATAAAAATCCACCGTCTTAGAAAACTGATTTTCTTCTTTTTTTACCAAATGATTGGATGTAAAAATATATTCAACCGCTTTTGCAGACCAGAAATTCAGCCAGCGATTGAACGCGTAATTTTTCAAACCTTCATCAAAATCTCTACATTGATTCTCCAGACTTTCAAAATCCTTAGTTTGATAAATGAATTTTGTTTTAAAATCCCACTCATCGGACTGCTTTCTTCCCCATTTGTAAGGAAAATCCAGTCGTTTTTTGAGTTCGGATTCTAGTTGAAGAAATGTCATAACTTTGAATTGCAAGATTAATTCAAAGTTTTAAGAAAAATTTCTGGAGTCATTACAGACAATTTACTTGACTTGAAATCTTTAATATTTCGAGTAATTATAATGTTGATTTGACTGTCTTTTTGAGCAGAAAAATTTTGTAATGCATCTTCAAAATCTTTAAAATCAGAATTCAGCGCCAACAGAATTGTGTCTTTATCTATGTTAGAAATATCAATAATAT
>JAGNPP010000022.1 GCA_017989575.1 Chryseobacterium sp. | reverse complement strand
TCAAGTCGGGCTGCGATAGTTCAACATTTCAAACCAGTTTCGTTTTTTCTATGAAGTTCATTTTTTGTCTATTTTTCTTTACAATTATTTTTGGCTGTCAAAAAGAAGATTTGAACAAGCAAATTCTGGCGGTCCAAGATTCAGTTATAATTACAAAACCTGAAATCGATATTCCGAAAACAAATCAAAAAGCCAAAGAAGCTTTAGAATTTTGCAAAGCCAAAAACTTCAACACAGATTTTTGTATCCTGATTGATATGAGTTTACATTCTGGCGTGAAGCGATTTTTCGTGTATGACTTCAAAAAGAACGAGATCTCTCAGCAATATTTAGTTGGTCACGGTTGCGGAACTTCATCTTGGAGTGTAGATGATACAAAAGAAAACCCAAGTTTTAGCAACGAAGACAATAGCCATCTTTCGTCATTAGGAAAATATAAACTAGGAGCGCGAGGGTACAGCAATTGGGGCGTTCACGTCAAATATTTGATGCACGGCTTAGAAGAAACCAACAGCAACGCGCTCAAAAGAATCATCGTTTTTCATTCTTGGGAAATGATGAGCGATGACGAAGTTTATCCAAAAGGTTCGCCAGAAGGTTGGGGTTGTCCTACAGTTTCCAATAATGCGTTCAAAGAAATTGATCCAATGTTGAAGAATTCTAAGAAGCCTGTTTTGATGTGGATTTACACTATATAAAAATAAAATTTTTATAACTATAATCTTATAAACAATACAATTATGGATAAAATTTTAATCGTTACATTATTTTTCATTTCTGCTTTGTCAGTTGATGCACAAATTAATTTGAAGGAATCAAAAGAAAATGCTTTAAAGACGATTAAGGAAATTAATAACGAATATAAAAATGGAAATTTTGATAATATCTCAACCTTGTTTACTCAAAACATTTTATGTTTGGTTTGTGACGAAAAAACTGTTGGGGATGATTTTATAGTTGAAAATTCTAAAATTCCAAATGTAATAATTGAAATGATTTCTTTTTTAAAATTAAATAAATTAAGAAAAAGTAAATTGATTTATAGTGAAGACAATAAAGAATTTTCTTTAGGTTATACATTGAGTAAAGCTAACCCTAAAACCAATTTTGAAGGTTCAGGATGTTTGGTGTATTTTAAAAATGAAGGTGGAAAAATAAAAGTTTCAGGAATTATGACTATACCATAAAACGCATATTTTTATTTAACAAAATCACATAATTTACTTAAATTTGCCAACCAAAAGTTGAGAATTAAAACCGTCAACTAACAACCAACAACTGACAACTAAAATGACTTCACAAGAAATAAGACAGCAATTTTTAGATTTTTTCAAAAGCAAAGAACATCTCATTGTTCCTTCTGCACCAATTGTTCTGAAAGATGACCCGACGCTGATGTTTTCCAACTCTGGAATGACACAGTTCAAGGATTATTTTTTAGGTTACAAAGAACCGAAATCTTCTAGAATTGCCGATACCCAAAAATGTCTCAGAGTTTCCGGAAAACACAACGATTTGGACGATGTTGGTCGTGATACCTATCACCACACGATGTTCGAGATGTTGGGGAACTGGAGTTTTGGAGATTATTTCAAAAAAGAAGCGATTACTTGGGCTTGGGAATTGTTGACCGAAGTTTATAAAATTCCAAAGGAAAATCTTTACGTAACCATTTTTGAAGGTGACGAAAAAGAGAATCTTGAAAGAGATACTGAAGCTTACGATCTGTGGAAACAATTCATTTCCGAAGATAGAATCATCAATGGAAATAAGAAAGACAATTTCTGGGAAATGGGAGCGAGCGGACCTTGTGGACCCTGTTCAGAAATTCACGTAGATTTGAGAACGCCAGAAGAAAAAGCGAAAGTTTCAGGATTGGAATTGGTGAACAATGATCATCCTCAGGTTGTTGAGATCTGGAATCTGGTTTTTATGCAATTCAACAGAAAAGCTGATGGAAGTTTGGAAAATTTGCCTGCAAAACACATCGATACAGGAATGGGATTTGAGCGTCTTTGTATGGCGCTTCAGCAAAAAGAATCAAATTATGACACCGATGTTTTCACACCTTTGATTGCTAAGGTGGAAGAACTTTCAGGTAAAAAATATACAGGAATTTTAACCAACGAAAAAGACATCGCCATTCGTGTGGTTGTAGATCACATTCGTGCAGTTTCGTTTGCGATTGCTGACGGACAATTACCTTCCAACGGTGGCGCTGGTTATGTCATCAGAAGAATTTTGAGAAGAGGAATTTCTTATGCTTACAGATTTTTGGACAGAAAAGAACCTTTTCTTTTCGAATTGGTTTCTGTACTTCAAAACCAAATGGGTGCATTTTTCCCTGAACTTGAGAAACAAGGAAATCTAGTGACAGAAGTTATTAAAAGTGAAGAAGAATCTTTCCTTAAAACCATTGAAAATGGTTTGATCCGGGTTGAGAAATTAATTCAACAAACGATTTCTAATGGTCAAAAAGTGTTGCCAAGCGAAGAAGTTTTTGAGTTGTATGATACTTATGGTTTCCCAGACGATTTAACGAGAATTATCGCAGAAGAAAAAGGTTTGACAATAGATGAAGCTGGTTTCGAAGCCGAAATGGCGAAACAAAAGCAACGTTCCAAAAAAGATTCGGCGGCGAAAGTTTATGACTGGGTTGTTTTGGAAGAAAAACCGGAAACTTTCGTTGGTTACGATGTTTTGGAATCCGAAACTTACATTACAAGATATAGAAAAATAGAAAATAAAGACGGCGAATTTTATCAAATTGTTTTGAGTAATTCTCCTTTCTATCCGGAAGGTGGTGGACAAGTTGGTGATAAAGGTGTCATCGAAAATGCAACCGAAAGCTTCGAAGTTCTCGAAACTAAGAAAGAAAATGGATTGATTATTTCTTTAATTAATGGACTTCCAAAAGATGCAGGCGCAATTTTCTACGCAAAAGTGAATGTTGCCGATAGAAAAAATTCTCAAGCCAATCACTCTGCGACGCACTTGTTGCACGAAGCTTTGAGAGAAGTTCTTGGAACACACGTTGAGCAGAAAGGTTCTTATGTAGGTCCTGATTATCTAAGATTCGATTTTTCTCATTTCAGTAAAATGACTGAAGAAGAATTGGCTTTGGTTGAGGAAAAAGTGAACGCGAAAATCAAAGAAAATTTGGCTTTGCAGGAATTCAGAAATATTCCGATTCAGGAGGCTTTGGACAAAGGCGCAATGGCACTTTTCGGAGAGAAATATGGCGACAATGTAAGAATGATCCAATTCGGAACTTCGAAAGAACTTTGTGGTGGAACGCACGTGAAAACTACGAGCGAAATTGGACATTTCAAATTAACTTCAGAAAGTTCAACAGCAGCTGGAATTAGGAGGATCGAAGCGATTTCCGGAGAAAAATCTGAGGAATATTTTAAGAATTTGGAAACTCAGGTTTCTGAGATTTCTCAATTATTAAAATCAAAAGATCTGATCAAATCAATTGAAAAATTATTGGAAGAAAATTCAGCTTTAAAATCTGAGATCGATTCATTCAAAAAAGAAAAAGCGAAAGGTGAAATCCAAAACTGGAAAAATGATTTCGAAGATAAAAACGGTAAGAAATTATTAGTTAAGAAAACTTCTCTGGATGCAGGTTCTGTGAAAGACATCGTTTTCCAATTGAAAAAAGAAACTCCAAATTCTGTCATCATCATCATTTCTGATGCAGGCGAAAAACCAATGGTAACCGTTGGTGTTTCAACTGATTTGGAAGCGACTTATCACGCTGGAAATATCGTGAAAGAATTGGCTAAAGAAATCCAAGGTGGAGGCGGAGGAAACGCAGGATTTGCAACTGCCGGCGGAAAAAATCTTGCAGGGATTGATAATGCTTATCAGAAAGCTTTGGAAATTTAATTTTCAAATTTTATTACACAAAACTAAAAACGTCTCGAAATTTCGAGACGTTTTTTTATTATAAATCTTAACAAAATAAATAATTATTTCGCAAAATTCTTTGGCGAATAAAAATATAAGAATTTCTTTTTAGCTGTCGCAAAATCACTCCAATTGTCGCAATCTACTTGATAAGCAACAACGCCGGAAGTTGGGAGATTCACAATTTCGTCTGTCAAAGAGTTGGCAAAGTTGGAGATGCCATTGTTGTGAGAAAACAATGCTACGGAATTAATCGAATTATCCAAGCCAAAAATTAAGCTTTCAAAATTACTTTCTCGCGGATTGTAAAGTGTCGCATCTGTGTCGTAAGGTTTCTGAAAAACTTCTGAAAAAAGCTCACACGTTTGCTTCGCACGTTCTGCCGGACTTGTGATGAATGCGTCTATTTCTACAGAGTTGTCTTTTAAAAGACGAGCCATTTTGGGGGCATTTATTCTACCTAAATCGTTGAGCGGACGGTCAAAATCTTCAACATCTACAGGCCAATCGCTCTTGGCGTGTCTCACGAGTAAAAGTGTTTTCATTCAGAAATAATTAATATAAAATTAAAATTAGATAATATTTTTGATATTTGAATGCTTTCTTGTTATAAAATTTCTTTAATGATGATAAAAGACATAAAAGTGTTGCGGAAAAAGTGAGCTTGCTATCCTCATTATTCATCTGATTATATTTTTTGAATTCAATTTATCATTGGAAGCTTAATTATTTTTCAAGATTTATTTTTTAATACTTTTGGTTGGAATTTTTCACATTTTTAATGTTATTGTTGTGAATATTGAATAGATATGTGTTTAATGTCTTGATATTTGCATTAATATTAACTTATTGTTATAAAGTTTTTGATTTTTATATTTACCGCTTAAATAAATGATTATTAATCAATACTTTAAAACAGTAGATCGTTGCTGCGAATCTGTATTGCTTTGATGTTTCAAGAGTCATTATTTTTTACGTGTAAACATTTGTGGGAACAGAAAATCATTTTTCAAATCATCTTTTTTCTTTCTTTTGAGTAAGAAAAGGTTTTTTGGACTTTTATTTTTATGTTTTTTTTGTTTGGTTTCTGCCCACGTTGAGATTGAAAATGGGGAAAATGTTGAATTTGAGAATGATTCGGCTTCTGTGGAAAAAGTTGAATCAGTCGATCAAATTGAACTCAGCAATCCATCTCAAGGAAAAATCTACGTAACGACTGGGACTACAATTGTAAATACAACGGACCAGAATTTGACAATCGTCAAAATTGAGGCGCCAAAGCAAAATCCCAAAGGCAATCATTTTTCAGCTCCAAAAAAACTTTTAGCCGCTAAAAAACCAGAGGTAAAACCGCTGAAAAAAGTGGAGCAAAAGAAGTATGTAAATGATTATCATTTTTCTGGAGCTATCCCTTCGCAGATTTATTTTTCTACACTCACAAAAGCAAGCTTTACAATCCTAAATTTTTCTTCCCAAGAAAAAACGAATAATGGTATTGTGATATTGTTGTTTTCTGACTTTAAAAATACCAGTGTCGACATAGAACCAGAATTATTTTTGTATTCTGATTTTATTTTTTCCAATCTTCATTTTACTACATTCTCTGTAAAACCCCCACCATTTTTGGGTTAAAATTTCATTCTTTGAAAATTCTCTTTCTTATCAAAGGAAGAGATCAACCCTTTTATTACTAATTTTTTATACAATTATAAAAATGGAGGAATTTTACTCTAAAAATAATACAAATAGATTTTGGAAAATCTTGCTGATTTTTATCGCTTTTTTCCGAATCATATTCTCTCCCAAAGCGTACCATCTTCATTAGGTAATACTAATTGTTGGGATTGCGTTCCAAACGTTGGCTGGACAAAAGTATTGGGAACACCAGATGTTTCTGATGCCAACAATGCTGCTGCAACATCTAACGGTGGTCTATGGACTGGTAGACCTTTGCCTCTGCCTCCCAATGGTCATACGCACTGGATTACGATTCGAGATGTAGGAGGTGCAGGAGCCGAAGAAATCATCAGAACTACTATTTCTAGTTTGGAAATAGGCAAAGAATACGAAGTCATTGTCTATTCTATGGCCCCGCTAACAGGAACTGCGAGCGGCGTTTACAGCCGTACTTACATCGATCAGTTTTTTTTCGAAATCGAAGGCGGAACTAGAGTAGCTATCAACGACGTCACCCAAAACATTTGGGGCGTAAAAAAGTTAAGATTTACAGCGACAGCTACAACCAGAACACTTACGTTTTATCCAGGTTCTAACGGAGCTGGAACTGCAGGCTTTGAAGCTGTGAACATTTCTCTTACAGTGAATGCTATCAATTCCGTTCCGATAGCAGTGAACGATAGTCGTACAGTTATAGGAACAAATCCTGTTACGTTCAATGTTTTGACAAATGATTCTGATCCAGACGGTTCTTTGAATGTTAATTCTGTAGATTTGGATCCATCAACACCGGGAATCCAAAAAACATTCACTTATGCCCAAGGCTCTTGGTCTGTCAATACCGTGGGAGATGTTACCTTTACTCCAGCACTTTATTTTTCTGGGACTGCAACGATACCTTATACCGTAGAGGATAGTTATACCGTTCCAGGATCTACGCCTGTTACAGCTGCACCGGCAACTTCTTCACCAGCTAATATTTTTGTATTTGTAAGTTTAGATTCGGATGGTGATGGGGTGACCGATGATTTGGATTTGGATGATGATAATAATGGTATTTTGGATACTGATGAAGCAGATTGTATCAATAAAGTTACTAATCTATCAGTTTACAATGGTCAGAGTACTTCTCAGGCAGTACTTAGTGCAAACAACATTACGGTCGGTACTTCCAGAATGCTTGTGACGCATAGCACATTCGGGAATGGTGCTATAAATGTCAATGAGATAAGTGATGGTCATGTACCGGGAGAAGTAGGAATAAGATTAGGGCACCCAAATAATACAACAAGAACAGAAGCGAACAGGATAGAATCTCTTTACACCTTTTCTAGTCCGGTGAGTAATTTTAATTTTAGCCTCCACGATATAGATGCCGGAGATATTATTCGAGTTATATTATATGATCAAAATAATAACGTAATACCTATCGTAAGTTCTATGTACACAATACTTACGCCGGGATCTGTAAGTTATAGCGCTGCGAACAATTATTTTCAAGACACAACTGGTTCCGATACTTCAGGCACAGTAGGTACGATACGTTTTAATCTCAGTGGTTATTCAATTTCTAGAATTATATTTCAATATTGGGATTTGGAAGATACAGGGACTTACACATTTGTACCACAAACCGGGCAGGAGTGTAATCTCGCAAAAGATACAGATGGCGATGGGATTCTGGATCGTTTAGATTTGGATAGTGATAATGATGGTTGCCCAGATGCGACTGAAGGGGCTGGACCATTCACGGCATTGGTAAACTCGTCTATGCCTGGCGGAAATAGTGGCGCAACTAGTGGAACTCACAATCTTCCTGTCATTCAAAATTTGGGAAATAATGTGGGAAGTACCGCTACAACAAGAGGAGTTCCTACGGTAGCAGGTGCAGGACAAGGCTTAGGTCAATCTGCAGATGCATCAAAAAATGATTGTTTAGATAGCGATTCAGATGGCATTCCCAATTGGCAAGATTTAGATGATGATAACGACGGAATATTAGATGCGACAGAATCGCCAAATTGTTTCTATACGGCTGCGGAAGCCAATGTCATCAATTCTGTAAAATCCAATTTTAATCCTTCGGCAGGCGCTAATATTCCTAATTTGTATGATACTTTATTAACGACAAACTTCAACTTCGGTGGTTCGCAAATAGTAAACCCAAATGATGCATTGTTGACTGTAGAATAAATTGTTCCAATGACGTTAACAAGTTTGAACGTAGATCAACTTGCATCTGGGTTAATGACCACTGGTACCAACAGGTTTGGAAAACTATTTGGTTCTAATGATGGCATTACTTACAATGCTTTATCCGCAGCAGCGGGTGGGGTTCGTATAGATAATACGGGGGTTAAAATATTCCCTAACTCAACATCTACTGTAGCTTATAAATATTATCAAATCAGATATATCTGAACAAATGCATCAGGAAATACCACTACAGGAATTATAGGTGTAGGAAATATAAGAGAGGTAACTGGTGATTTCAATGCCGCTGCATACGTACCTTCTGCAAATCAAAAACCAGGAATTTGTACGACAGACACAGATGGTGATGGTATTCCAAATCATTTGGATTTGGATAGCGATGGTGATGGGCAATAGAGGGTGCAGCAATTTTTACTACTGCGAATCTTGCAACAGCAACTGGATCAATTTCTACACAAACACCTAATCAAAATCTTGGGAATGTAGTGAACACAACTTTGGGATCTACAAGCTATGGGGTGCCAACTATTGCTGGCACAGGACAAGGCCTAGGAGAGTCACAAAATTCTGCAAAAAATGATTGTTTAGACTCTGATGGAGATGGCATACCAAACTATGCAGATTTGGATGATGATAATGATGGGATTTTAGACGCTATAGAATCTCCAAACTGTTTCTTCACTGCAACGGAAGCGGGTTTTATCAGTTCTGTGAGATCATCATTCAATCCTTCAGCAGGCGCTACTATTCCGAATTTGTATGACAACAATACAGCCTCTGTGTTCAACTTCACTGCTGGGCAGACTGTAAATGTAAACGATGCATTGCTAACGATAGAATATCCTGTAGCTGTGCCGCTTAATAGTTTAACAGTAACACAAGCTAACTTAGGTCTTATGACAATTGGTGGCGCTAGCAGATTTGCAAAATTATATGGGTCAGTTGATGGTGTAGACTACACTGTTTTGTCGGCTGCTGCGGGTGGTATTAGGGTTGATAATGCCAGTACTACCACTGCTAAGATTTTTACAAATGCAACCCCAGCGGTTTCTTACAAATATTATCAAATTAGATATATTGGTACTTCTACCACAGGAAATGCTGTAAACGGAACTATCGGTACTGGAAATATTAATGAAATTGAATCCTCGTTTAATATCGCAGCCTACATCCCTTCTGCAAACCAAAAACCAGGCGTCTGTTCAGCAGATTTAGATGGAGATGGTATTCCAAACCATTTGGATCTAGACTCAGATGGTGATGGTTGCACGGATGCTTTGGAAGGAGGTGCAAACTTTACAACTGCCAATTTTGTAACGGCCACTGGATCAATTGCTACTCAAACGCCAAATCAAAATCTTGGAAATGCAGTCAATACTACTGTAGGTTCTGCAAGTTATGGTGTTCCAACTATTGCTGGAGCAGGACAATCAATAGGCGATTCTCAAAACAACTTGCTGAATGAGTGCCGAGATTCAGACGGTGATGGCGTACCAGACATTATAGATTTGGATGATGATGATAATGACGGTATTTTGGATACAGATGAGTGTCCGTCGTCTAATAATCTTACCAACGGAGTTTTCCCAACTACTGGAGATAACACCAATACACTTCCAGGATGGACCGTTGGTGGAACTTATGCAGCTTCCGGTCCGTGGGCTTCGCCAGTAGGAAGGGTAAATTTAAATGCCAATGGTTTAGAATTTAGAAGAGATGCTGCTACTACAACTACCATTAGCCAGTCAATATTTGGCGTAGGAGCAGGTGCAACCATTAATTTGAATAATTTGTATTGGTTCAGATCATCGCAAGCCAATGCAACTGGCGGATTTAATTTTACGGTGTCGTACGCTGGAACAGTGTATGCAACAATAAATTCTACTACGGTAACCAATACAACCGCTCCTACAGTTACTGCAAATAATGGTGCATCCGTCAATCTTGGAGTTCTTCCAAATGTTGCAACCAATGCAACTATCTCGGGAAAGGTCAACCTTGCGATTACATTACCAACAACAGGTTTACCAAGCAGTGGTGAGCTTTTATTGACTTATACTGCCGGTACTAGTGCAACGGAGGTCAGAGATTTAGGTATGCAGTCCATCTCTTTGAATAGTACAATCTGCAGAGATACTGATGGCGATGGCATTCCAGATTATTTGGATCTGGATAGCGATGGTGATGGTTGTACAGATGCCATAGAAGGAGGTGCTGCGTTTACAACTGCTAACTTGGTAACAGCCATGGGAGCAATTTCTACACAAACGCCAAACCAGAACCTTGGAAATACGGTGGGTAATACCGCAACCACTCTGGGCGTTCCTTCTATTGCCGGAGCAGGTCAAAGTATTGGTAGATCGCAAAATTCTTCACAAAATGACTGTTTGGATTCTGATGGAGATGGGGTTCCAAATTGGCAGGATCTCGATGATGATAATGATGGTATATTGGACACTGCAGAAGGTTTTTGTGAAACTCAATCTGTGTACACAATGAATATGGCATCGACTCTAGCTTCGGCCAATTCGAGCTTTAACGCCAATGGTGCTGTCTTCAATTTGGTATATAACCTTACCTCAGGTACTGCTGTTGCCGGTTTGGGTACGACCTTCAGTATTCCATTTACCTATTCGGATTTCAATAATACAACTAGTTTGGTGGATCACAGATGGGAGGGGTTCAATAGCAATGGGAATAGACTTCACATCTGGCCAGTCACTTTGCCATTATATACAAATCTACCTGCTAATAACTCTACCAATGAAAGCTACAATCTCGCACAAACACCAGACTGGAATTTTAAAAATTGGATTAATACAGGCGCTATAGATAAGTTAGGAACATTTACCACGACCATAGGTAATATTCCTGCCGTTTCTAATCCTTCAATTAATTCCGTCAGTTCATCACCAATTATTTTATATTCTAGTTGGAATGTGGGTGGATCGGCAATTGCATCTGGCGGTTACTACGGAGCTATGCAAATTCAGCCTGTGCCTGAATCAGGAGATTTTGCTTCAACTGCAGACTACAATGCCACTTATGGTCAAAGCTATATTTGGGATTATACAGCTTTTAATAGTGCTCCTGCAAGTAATTTCCCATCAAATGCGGGAGATAGAGGTTTGATAACGATTACTCAAAACTCTATCATTGTTTGTAATCACCGAGATACCGATGGCGACGGCATTCCAGATTATTTGGATCTGGATAGCGACGGTGATGGTTGTCCAGACGCAATAGAAGGTGGAGCCACATTTACAACTGCGAATCTGGTAACTGCTACAGGAACGATTGCTACACAAACACCAAACCAGAACCTTGGAAATACGGTGGGTAACACCGCGCCTACTCTGGGCGTTCCTACTATTGCCGGAGCAGGTCAAAGTATTGGAAACGCACAGGCATTCTCCCGAAACGACTGTCTAGATTCTGACGGAGACGGCATTCCGGATTGGCAAGATGTAGATGATGATAATGATGGCATCTTGGATACTGCAGAAAATGAATGTCTCAATGCAATCTTTGCTGGTTATCCTACTACTATTACGCCACTAAGTTCTACGGATTTTGGAAGACCATTTACCACCGGTGTGGCGCAAAATGATTTGAATCTCACAGCAGACCTCAGTCACAAATATGGTTATCCGGTAAATTCAGGTGCTGTGATTGTGAGAATATACAATGCTCACGTCCATCCAACTGCAAATGAATTCTACCTTAGAGGAGATTTACCTACAACAAGATGGGAAATCACAGGCAGTGTAGCATCAATTTTTGGTGTTGAGCAAGGTTCAGATTATTATCCTGACCAGCTTAGAAGCATCAATATGTTGGATAATGCGCCAATATCTGTGATGCACACAACTACGGCACCGGGAAGCTGGACTAATACTTCTGTAGGGAATGTTTACACCTTGCAAAACCTCACTGGCATGAGACAAGTAGACACGGGAGTTTTGCATTATGCAAATTCAGAATTCAATACGTCAAAAAGATTCGAAGTTTCTACCAATGAATCAGGGCCAAGCAGATGGAGTACGTATTTTATCAGAATTCAGCCAGAGTGTGATACTGACAAAGATGGCATCCCAAACAGACTGGATCTAGACTCGGATGGCGACGGATGTTCTGATGCATTGGAAGGAGGCGCAACTATCTCGACTACACAATTGCTTACAGCTGGTGGAACTTTGAGTGGTGGAAGCACAAGTGTGAATCAAAATATCTGTACAACCTGCGTCAGCACAGGAGGAGCTAATATAGGATTACCACAGTTTTCAGCACCAATTCCTGCAGGTTATAGTAATGCAACAGGACAAGCAATTGGAGATTCTCAAAATGAAGCCGTGGGAAGCTGTTATTGTACACAGCCACCAGCTGCAGGAACAGGAGAAATCACAAAAGTAGGAATCTCTGTTCAGCAAAAACAAGAAGGTTGGCCACAGAATATCCCGAATGGACACATTGTTTTGGAATCCAAAGAAAAAGGATTTGTAATTACAAGAGTTGCCCACGTAAGTTTTGTTCCTCAAGCCACAGATTCTATTGCAACACCATTTGCGGGAATGTTGGTTTATGATATCCAAGATGCTTGTGTGAAGCTATTCAATGGAATCAACTGGAAATGTCTTGAGAGAAGTTGTAATACAGCCAGTAATTAATTAAATCATTAAACAAATGAAAAATATAATATTAACAGCGCTTTTCAGCTTAGTTACGACGACTTTGGATGCTCAGGTATCGATTGGCAAAAGTGCAATCAGCAATGCTAGTGTTCTGATGGAATTTGATAATGCTTTGACTAATAAGAAAGGCATCATACTCTCAACCGTTGATAACGTGACCAACGCGTTAGGAACCACTCCTGCCGCGAACAACGGAACATTCTTGTTTGACAGAAGTGATGACCGCGTGAAAATGTACGAAAACAATACCTGGGTATTTCTAAGTGATCCGGGCAGCGAAACTAAAATTACGCCCAATACTTCTGCCGAAACCACAGCAACTCAAGGTGCCATCATAGGAGCCGCTACGAGTAATGCAAAAGGTGTTTTGGTATTGGAAGCTAGCAACAAAGCCTTGGTTTTGCCTTGGATTCGTGATCCGCATTTGACCGTCCTGAATCCTTATCCAGGAATGATGTGTTACGATACCACCAGCAGAACTTTGGCAGTATTTGACGGTACGGTCTGGAATTATTGGAAGTAAAAATTGATTCTATAATCAAACTTTAAAGTAAGCCTTCAAAATTAGATTTTGAAGGCTTTTTTTGATGAATTAACAGATGAGAAGCAGTCTTAGTTCTCCATCATTTTCCACAGGCGCGCGATGAATGCAAGGCAGCGTTTTTTGATTGGGATGATCTACGGATAAACGCCAAAGATTGCCTAATCCTAAATTAATAGGCGTCGCATTCGGTTTTGGCTGATAATGCAGATCAAAATAATATTCCTCCAAAAAGCTTTCAAACCCAGATTTGGGACCATCACAGAGTTTCTTTAGCTCTTTACGAATTTCCGGAATTAGTATTTTTTGAATTGCCTCATCATTGGGCAGAATATCGCTGGTTGCGCCAAAATAAGTGCAGAGATAGGTGCTGGTTGCAATAGGTGATCGATCTACGTGGAAGGAATAAACATCTGTCGAGATAAAATCAAACTCGTCATCCTGCGGATAGTTTCTTAATAAATTAAGCGATGGGGATGCACCAAAATCGGTTAAAAGTTGCAGATCGGATAAAATAATTTCTCTGGCAAATTCTCCTTCCTGCGACAATTCCAATGCTAAAAGATCTTCTGGTGAAACTTCGGTAATGTCCTCTTTCAAATGAAGCTTGGAAACTATTTCTTTGAAATCTCCCGACAGTTCTCTCTCCCAGCAAACGGCATTCATTTGACCTTCGAAATTTCTTTTCACAAGATCAGAAAACGAATTTACAATGGCGATTTGAGATGTTTCTAATAGATAATCTTTCATAGAATTGCAAAATAATGTTGTAATTATAATAAAAATTTGTCTAAGTTTTACTTATAAAATTAACCCAAATCATTTCCAATCAGAATCCGATACAAAGCAATGTTTCACCCACATTCACAGGTGGTGTTCCTATTTTGTAAAGGATGACGCCAGATTCCGGAGCTGTGATTTCTTTAATTTTATTTCCAAAAATATCGTTTATAAAACCAATCAATTCACCTTTTCTCACAGAATCTCCAGCTTTCAAATGACTATAGAAAATCCCCTGAACTGGCACAGAAATGTAAGCTTGCTGGTTGTATCTTATTTTTACAGGATCAGCTTTTGTGACGTTTTTATCATACATTTTAAGCTCAGACATCATTCTGAAAATGGCATTTTTTGTGAAAGATAATTCCGATTTTTCCCAGTTTCCTAATTTTCCAATCTCAATGCTCAGTGCGGGAATGCCTTGTCTCACCGCTTGTTTGAAAGCGTACATTGCTGGTTTGTCCGCCGGCAAAATGTATGGGTAGGAAACCACGGTGTCAAAACCGCTTACTTCGCTCAGTTTTGCAGCCAGTTGCGTTTGCTTTGTAAACTCTTTGTTGTCGTAGTAGCAGATAAAAGGAATCAAATCTTCGCCCACATCACCGCCGTGCATATCCAGCAAAACATCGGTTACGCCAAAGATTTCTTTCGTCATAAAATCTGCCATCACTTCCGTGATTGTTCCATTTGGATTTCCAGGGAAAACGCGGTTCAGATTCAGTTGGTCAATTGGATTTACGAATGGCGTTCTTTTGTAAAATGAAGTCACATTTACGATAGGAATTATGATGAGATTTCCACGCAATTTTTTGGGATCAATTTCTTTTCGAAGCTCCAGCAGAGACATAATGGTAGGATATTCCATCCCGTGGATTCCTGCGATGATGGTGAACGTTGGGCCTTTTTTTTCTCCCTTTATGAAAGTTATAGGAATATCTACGGATGCAGTTTTATCCCGTGTTTGCAATGTGAAAACGGTGTCTTTGACTGTTCCTTTTTCGCTTAGTATTTTTTTTAGTTTAAGATTTTGAGCCGAGACAGATAAGCTGATAAAAACGGCTAGTAACGAGTGAAATTTCATTATAATTTTATTGTAAAACAAATAATTGATTGTTCCTCCTGGCAGAAAGTCGATGATTATTTAAATTGAATTTCGAAGTATTTGGGCTATTAAGACCTGCACCAATCATAAAGCAAAAAAACTGAGAAATCTGATGTAAGCAAGACTTCTGTATGAGAATTTATTTGATAATAACGGTTCAAAGTTACTATTTATAAATAGGGTAGGCAAAGTCTGACTTGTTACGAAGACATTAAATCTTAGAATTATTAGTTTTTAGGCATCAGTTTTAGTGCTTATCATAGAAAATTTTCATTCTCATTTTGGGACATTTTTGTAACATGAGTTAATGAATATTTCTCTATTTTTCAAAAATTACACTTTTTAGTTCTTTTTTTGGTTATTATTTTATCCCAGAATTGAAAAATTTGAGGTAAATTACTGTCTTAAAATTTGTTAAGAATAAGTTAAAGTATTGTTAAAATTTAAAATAATTTAGAGCTCTTAATTCTCTATTAAGGTTTGGTTCACACTGAATTCATATTGCCATTTGTTTTAAATTGTGATTTCATTAATTTATTGATAATCAGATTTTTATTGGTGTTTATTGTTCATATTTTATTTTCTATCATTTACTTTTTTTTCATTTTAGAACCGCTTTTCGGAAGCGATTTTCTATTTCATTTTTATGCTGAATGTTAACAAATTCTGCGTCGCCTATTTTGTATATGAATTCTTTTATTACATTTAGAAGTGTAAAAAATACATTTATAAAATAAGCCTTTTATGAATAAAAAAATTGATTCCATTTCAAAGATAGCCGGGAGATTCTTATCATTTTCCAGCTCTCGAAAATTTATGGTTGTGCTTTTCGCCACCATCTCCAGTTCTATTTATTCACAACAGATCATAAAAGGGTCGGTTGTATCTAATTCCGACGGTAAACCTGTATCCAACGCAACGATTAAAATTGCAAACTCCAACGTCTTGGTGGAGAGTGATGCAGATGGAAATTTTGAAATCACTGCAAGTCCAGATGATGTTCTTGTATTCACTTCTTCAGACTTTGACTCTCAGGAAATCAAAGTAGGGAAGAAGACTTTGTTTAATATCAAACTAAGAAGAAATCTTAACAATATTGATGAAGTTGTCGTAATCGGTTACGGTAAGCAAAAGAAATCTGACATCACAGGCGCAGTTTCGGTTGTGAAGATGGAGGATGCGAAAAAAACGGTAACTTATGATATTGCAAAACAATTACAAGGACAAGTTGCAGGTGTGACCATGCAGTCTTCTGGTGAGCCGGGAGGTTTTGTGAATATGAAAATCCGAGGGATTACTTCATTTATGAATAATAATCCGTTATTCATCGTCGATGGAATTATGGTCAATAGTCCTGGTGATTTTGCTCCTGGTGATGTAGAGTCTATTCAGGTTCTGAAAGATGCTTCTGCTGCTGCTATCTACGGTGTGCGTGGAGC
>JAGNPP010000021.1 GCA_017989575.1 Chryseobacterium sp. | reverse complement strand
ATTTAATAAAATCTCAATCGCTTCCGTATAAGAAACTCTTTTGAAACGCTTCGCAACCACGTTTTGAAGTTTTTCAATCAAACCTTCTTTAGCTCTGTCTTTTTCAGGTTTCGATTTCTGCTCTTCTTCGAAACGTTTGTCTAGGAACTCCAAATCGTCTTTGCAGTTATCCAAAACGTATTGAATCACATATTTCAAGAAATCCTCAGCCAGGTCAATATTATTTTCAAGATTGTTGAATGCGACTTCTGGCTCAATCATCCAAAACTCGGCTAAGTGACGCGTCGTATTAGAGTTTTCTGCACGGAAAGTTGGTCCGAAAGTATAAATTCTTCCCAATCCCATCGCTGCAGTTTCGCCTTCAAGCTGACCAGAAACGGTCAAATTGGTTTTCTTTCCGAAAAAGTCCTGAGAAAAATCGATATCGCCATCTTCGGTTTTCGGCATATTATTAAGGTCCAAATTCGTAACGCCGAACATTTCGCCAGCGCCTTCTGCATCTGCTCCAGTGATAATTGGCGTGTTGATGTAGAAAAATTGATTTTGATTAAAGAAAGAGTGAATCGCAAAACTCACCGAGTGACGGATTCTGAAAACCGCTCCAAAAACATTGGTTCTGAATCTCAGATGCGCCTGCTCACGCAATTTCTCCAAACTGTGTTTCTTTGGCTGAAGAATCGTGGATTGTAATTCCTCAAAGAAATTGTCGCCCAGGATCGTGATTTTTTTTGCAATGATTTCCACGGTTTGTCCAGCGCCTTGGCTTTCCACCACCTCACCTACAATTTTCAAAGACGAAGCCGTGTTGATTTTCTTGATGGTTTCCTCATCAAAACTTTCAAAATCAACCACGATTTGCAAATTATTAATCGTAGAACCATCATTCAGCGCGATAAAACGATTGGAACGGAAAGCCCGAACCCAACCCTGAACGGTAATGTCGTGGTGTAATACTTTTTTGTAATCTGCTAATAGGTCTTTAATTGTCTGTCGTTTCATTATCAAAAATTAGTGAGTGCAAATTTACGAAAAAACGTTGTAAATAGATATTAGATATTGGATTTTAGATGTTAGATTGAAAATTAATGATTAAAATTCTCATTTATTGAAAAAATTAATTCAACAAAACAGATTTTTTCAACATTTTTCCGTTTCGGATTTTCCAGGCGTGATAGGAACTTGGAACATCAAACTGCCATCTCGGTAAGATCATAATAATCAAAATGACATCCAAATGCGAGATGAAACCCAAAATCACGCAAAGATAAAAAGCCCAGCCAGCTTCCGAAAATCCAATGAGAGAAGTGAAAGCGATGAGCAAACTCAGTCCCCAAAGTTTTGCCAGCCAAGCGTGCGTGCAAGTTTCTTTCCCGAATTTCCAAATGCTGACGATGTAGCACAAAGCTTCCATTATGAAAATCAAAGTGATGCTTTTCCAATGTTCTTGGATGATTTCCGGATTCAGAAAATACGTCGCGAAACCAATTGATATCCAAAAGACCAAATCTGTTTGGCTGTCCAGTCGTCTCAGTTTTTCTGATGAAACGCCAACTTTTCGGGCGATGATTCCATCAAAAATATCTGTGAACAATCCGAAGTACATTAGAAATAAAATAATATTTCGGGATAAATTTGAATCTGAAAAATAACCAATCAGCAAAATAGCAATAGCCGAAAGAAATCTTAGGAATATTAATAGATAAGGAATGTTTTTCATTTTTAGAATATTAAAAAATTACATTGAAACCTAGTGAAAACCGAAAACCTTCTGTAGAAAAGTGTTTTGGTGCGTTGTATTCAAAATTATAGCCAGCTTCTGCGGAAAGGAAATGGTAAAAATTAATCCCAACTTTTGGCGAAATAGCATTGGGCGAAACGCCAGCCGCAGTATATAAATTGGTAATAATCGCTTTGTTTTTTTCGAAAGAAGCGACCTTGTAGAGATAGTCCAACTCAGGAATTACGACCAATTTCCTATCCGGCGTGTCCCACCAATTGAAATGCCCTCTGAGACTGACATAATGCTTGTCATTAATTGGAATTTTAGGACCAAATGACATAAAAGATTTATCGTCCATAACTGTCAATTCTAGACGAGTTGCAATAATCGCGGCAATAATGGTCCAGTCCTTTTGGTTACCAATTTGTGCATTTGAAAATCCGATAAACAAAGGGAATATTAGAATTAATAGCTTTTTCATAACAATTGATTTTAATTATGATTCAAAATTATACTCGAAACTCAAACTTCTGAATGCGGAAAAGAATTAATATTTTTTCTACATTTGTGAAAATCGCAAAAGATGTATCAGGAACTTTTACTCAAAGAAATCCGAAGCAAAATAGGAGAGAAGTCATTGAATGATGAGATTGCCAACGTTCTCAATATCAGTTATGACGCTGCGCACAGAAGAACCTCGATGAAGTCTAAATTTTCTCTTGAAGAAAGTCTGCTTTTGGCAAAATTCTATCATATTTCCTTGGATAAGTTTTTGAAAAGCGATGACAATCTGATGGTTCAGAAAACAAAAGCCGTCAGCAAAACCGAAGATTTGTACTCGTTTTTCGAAAATACTTTGGATATTCTGAGTTCGTTTCAGTTTTCGGAAAACTCTGTCATTTATTATTCAGCGAAGGATATTCCGTTTTTTTACACACTTTCGGACACGCCTTTGTCGAGATTCAAAATTTATGTTTGGATGAATTTGCTCAATTCCAAACAGGTTTTCATTCCGTTTCGGGATTTTAAACCAGAGCCATTTAGTTCAAAAACAAAAGTTTTAAGAGAAATTTATGAACAGCAAAATGTAATCGAATTATGGAATGATATGACGATTGCCAGTATTCTTTTGCAGATTTCTTTCTATTCAGAAATTGGATTATTGTGGAAGGAAGATGCGGTTTTGATTCTGGAAGAGTTGGAAAATTTGATTCATTATATCGAAAATAAAACAGAAAATGAGTCACGTTTTCAAATTTACCAAAATGAGCTGGTTCATCTTTCGAATGATATCTTTATCAACAATGGTGAGCAATCTACGCTGGTAATTCCGTGTAATATGTTTGGATATTTGTTGCTGAATGATTCAAAAACCTGTAAAGAAACGCTGAACTATTTTGAGCATCAAATCAAGAATTGCAAATCTCTGAACACGGCTGGAAACAGAGATAGAAAGTTGTTTTTTAATAGAATGTATCAGCAGATTGAGAATTTAAAAGAGAAATTACAGCTTCTGTAAACGCTATTTTTTTTAATAAAAATAAAATCATTTATCTTGAAAAAAACAAAGTCAAATTCTTCCAACTCCATACTCGAAACCATAGAGCCGAGCTTTCTTTTTGCCGATTTTTTGATGATGGGATTTATGGCATTCAAGTATTATATACTTTGGAGTAATCCGCAAACTGGCGATGCTGCAAATATTTTCCAAATGGCAGGATTAATGGGATTCGAGTTTGTTATGATTCACTCTGGTGTATTTATGGCTATAATGCCAAAATGGCTTTCGCTATTAGTTTTTGCACCACTTTATGGATTGTTTGCTTGGGCTTTCAACAAAATAATTGGTGGAGACAATTTGGTGGCGTATATTTATATGATTGCGGTATTCAACAGAATGCGTTTTGCATTTTTCAATGTAAGTGAGGAAATGAAACAAAAGCAAGTTGGGCGATCTGTTTTTGCTGCAATGTTTTATTTTTTTCTTGTATTTGGGGTAGTGCTTGGCACATCACTCATCCCAGAATTAGGATTGAGTCCTGAAAATCTTGAAAAAATTGGCTACACTGAAGCCAAAACACACGGCGGACTTTTCTTGGATGAGCCGAAAACAGCAATTTGCTTGGGAACCATTTATTATTTAGGTTTATGCTTGTTCTCTTTGCCAGGCCGATGGTTTTGGAATGAACAGAAATGGGAGGCAAGAACAAAAAAATGGACCAAATCAATAGAGGATTACAAAAAAAGAGGATGATGAAATAGGAAATCCTCATTATTTAAAAAATCCGTTATTTACTCATCCTTTTTCGAAGGCACCAAGAAAACATCCATCAAACCTTCCGGTAAAAACATTTTGATGAATTTCTCCTCACGGTTCACTTCCAAAATCCAATCTCTGATTAGCGGAATAATGATTTGTTTTCCCGCAAGATCCAGAATGAAATAATTTTGAGCCGTCATATCGTTGATGGAAACAATAGTTCCACAAGATTTTCCATCCTCTTCACGGATTTCATAACCAACAACCTCGTGATAATAGAATTTTTTCCCAGAAAGTGGAGGAAGCGTAGAAAGTGGAAGAAAAACCTCTTTCCCAATCGCCTGATTTACCAAAGCTTCGGAAGAATTTTTGAAAGTGATGATTTTGGTGTCACCTCTGGACCAAGACTGTTTCTCAACAAAAAACGGAACCAACAATCCATTGATTTCCAAGAAAATCGATGTCAGTTTATCGTACATTTCAGGTTGGTCTGTGTCCAGTTTTAGGATGACGTTTCCTTGCAGTCCGTGAGTTCTGGTAATGGTTCCTAAAAAATAGCAGTCTTCTTTTTTCATTATTTCCGGTGGTAAATTTTATTAAACAACAAAGACACGAGAAAATCGTGTCTTTGAGATTTTGTATCTTTTGTAAAGAATTAAGCCTGAGTTTCTTCAGTTCCTTCTGCTTCAGCAGTTGGTTCTTCAGTCGCAGTTTCTTCTGTTGCAACTTCTTCAGCAGGCGCGTTTGCAGCCTCTTCGGCAGCTTTTGCATCAGCTTCAGCTTTCGCAGCAGCGTCAATTCTTGCTTGGTTTACTTTAGCTTCAGCTTCCAAAGCCGCTTTTTTAGCGTCAGATTTTGCTGTAGATAAACCTTCTACTTTACCTTGTACTTTAGCATCTTTTGCGTCAACCCAAGCAGCGAATCTCTTCTCAGCTTCAGCCTCGTCAAAAGCACCTTTAGCCACACCACCTTGAAGGTGTTTTTTGTACAAAGCACCTTTGTAAGAAAGGATAGCTCTTGCAGTGTCAGTTGGCTGAGCACCGTTGTTCAACCATTTAACAGCAGAATCAACGTTCAAGTCGATAGTTGCTGGGTTTGTAATTGGGTTGTAAGTTCCTAGTTTTTCGATGAATCTACCATCTCTTCTAGCTCTTGCATCTGCAACTACGATGTGGAAGAAAGGTTTCCCTTTAGACCCGTGTCTTTGTAATCTGATTTTTACTGACATATGTTTAAAAATTTTGGGAACACGTCCCGGTTAAATATTAAGTGTGCAAAGATAATAAAATTTTTTGGTTACAAAAATTTTTGTCAGAAGTTGGAAGTCAGATGTCAGAAGTTTTTTCAAACCTCGAATTTTGAACAAGTAAGACGTTGAATCTTTGGAGCCGGGAACCTGCTTTCCGTTGCAATTCCTCGCGCCCCACTTTGTCCAAGGCTTGCTGTGGGATTTCCACTGCAATCAGGGCTATGGGATTTGTCATCATAAGGATGTTTTCCATATCAATTTATCTGTTCTTCAAGAGAATCCAGGAATTGTATTTGTAGATCACTCCAGTGTCAGGCTCTGTCCACTCCAGCATATACCAATAAGAGGAAGTTGGTAAAGTTCTTCCATTATATTTTCCATCCCAGACATATTTTCCATCTTTAGCAATGAAAACAACTTGACCCAGGCGATCAACGATTTTAAAACTGACATTATTCTTCAGACTCAAGCTAGAGTAGTCCAAAGTGTCATTTCTCCCATCATCATTTGGAGTTATAACGTTTACAAGATTAATATTAGAAAAATCTCTTACCGAAGGAATACATTTTTCTGCGCTTCGGACAAAAACTTGCTGAATACCTTTCGGAATATTATTAAAAATGTTAGAAGATTGCCAAGTGTTTCCGTTCAACGAATATTCGTAAGGTGCAGTTCCTCCTGTAGCAGTTATTTTAAGCGTATTATTTTCGATTTCCAAAATTTTGATTATGACTTCCTCCTCGGCTATCACATTTATTATTTGTCTGGTTGTACATCCCTCAAAAGTGAGATCTACCCAATGTTCTCCAACTTTCAATGCGCCAGAACTATAATCGGTAGAGCCAGAACTCCACAAGTAATCGTCGAAGTCTAATTCTGCCTCCAATGTAATGTCATTTTCTTTGCAGATGATGACGTCCTTTACCAAATCAGATATTCTTGGGTTTTTAAAAATTAATTTCAATTCTCCCACAGCGGGGCAATCTGTCGTGTTTTCAAATCGGAAAAAGAAACTTTTATTGGTTTTCAAATCTTGAGAAAAAGAAATTCGGTTGGTGTCTTTTTTTGCGTCATTCAGTGTTTCGTACACGTAAGCAGTTGCTTGTGTTGTGAAGAAACTGGTGAAGTCATTAAGGTCAATGTTTTCATTTCCGGAACGGTCTGAGTCGCAGATTTGCTTTGGAGAAACGTTGTTTAATACAATCTGTGGGGCAATTTCAAAATTAATCATTCCAAAAACTGATGGGCAGCCATTTTTGCTTTTCACTTCCACGCGCACATTGGTGTCTTGGCTAAATGTAAAATCATTCGATAAAGCAGTTCCGGGAGCGGAAACTAAATAATAATACACTTCAAAATCAGATGGATTATTAACAATTGTTGGCGTAATGTCTGAAAATTTTAGACTAATAGATTTATCAAGATCATTATCACAAAATTTTGCATCGAAAAGACTTGTGTCCACATTGGGAACAGGATGAAAATTTAAAATAATCTCCGCAGAATTTTCGCAACCATTATTCGTAACCACCCAAGCAAATACAGATCCTCCGGAGGAAGTATGCCGGGAAGGATTGGGGATTTCTGTTCCTGGAACGTGAGCTTGTGCCTGTGGCAAAGTAAGATAATATTGAATGCTTGATGTGAGTTCCGTAGTTAAGCTCGCTGACGTAAGGTTGAAGATTCCTTCGCCACTACTGTTTTTACATTCTTTGATTTCAGGATTGTTCAATACTACGGCTTTCCACTCTACATCGATAGTTTCTACGCGGAAGCATTCTGTAGTGGTGCTTTGGATTCGGTAATAGTAATCGTGATTTTGAAGCGTTGTGGGAGCAGTTATTCTCCTTTGGTCGTAGGTTGCATCTTCGTAGGTGTTGTAATAGCTTATATCAAAATCTGGATTATTATTAAGGATATTACCTGTAAAAAGTGAAAAATCATACAACAAATTCGAATTACAAACCGCAATGGATGCTACAGCTCCAAAAGAATTAGGTGCAGTTCCGAAAGGATCTTCCAAAATTGCATTCCCAGTCCAGTTCAAGGTGAAAGATCCATTTCCAGCCGGTCTGTCTATGACCAGGAAATATGATTCTCCGGCAACAACATTTAAAGACTTTATATAGCCGTCTCCACTCGGACCAGGGCCTTCGTGATAATCGCCGTCTGGTTCCGAATCTCTCATGCCTGTGTGGTTATCTGGTAGAGATGCAGCCAGTGGATTGGTAGTGGAGCAGCGAATGGGCGTGCCGATACTTCCGCAAGAAACATTGGGCCCAAATATCCAAAAATCATAATCTACATTTCGATTGGTACTGGTAGGAATGAGATCAAAGCCCAAAGTTCCGGATGTTTTGACCGTAAATTTGAGCCACAAAGAGTTGTTCTCATCGCTATCACACGAAATGTTTTTTACAATCTCCTGAACGCCTGCACCACGAGGGTTGAGAGAAATAGATTGATTTCCACAAATCTGAATATAATTGATACAATCATTAGCCTCTCTATTCTGAGATAAGATCAACGAAAAGAGAAAGAAAAAATATAGAATGGATAGCTTTTTCACGAAGGTTATTTAGTTTCGTACAAAACTAAAAATAACATTCTGTCATTACAAATATTTTACATTGTCATTTAGTTCAAAGCCTTTTTATAAGTCTCCAAAGCCCTTTCCCTAGCAAATTTGTGCTCCACGATTCGGTTCTCAACAATGTCTTTTTCAAAATCAGGATTCCATTTTCGAATATATTTCAAATCTTTATCAAACTTTTTCGTCTGCTCATCCGGATTGAAAACCCGAAAGTACGGCGCCGCATCGCAACCACAACCTGCCGCCCATTGCCAGTTTCCGTTGTTGGCTGACAAATCATAATCCAACAATTTCTTCGCAAAATAAGCTTCGCCCCAACGCCAATCTATCAGAAGATGTTTTGTGAGGAAACTTGCGACTACCATTCGGATTCTGTTGTGCATTCTTCCGGTTTGATTCAGTTGGCGCATTCCTGCATCTACGATGGGATAGCCTGTTTCGCCGTTGCACCATTTTTCAAATTCGGATTCGTTGTTGCACCACGGGATGTTTTCGTATTTCTCTTTGAAACAATAATTCACAACTTTTGGAAAATGAAAAAGGATTTGCATAAAGAACTCCCGCCAAATCAATTCATTCAGCCAAGTCTCATTATGACTGAGAGCAAATTTCACACATTTGCGAACCGAAATGGTTCCAAACCGCAATGCAATTCCCAGATTTGTGGTTCCATTTTGTGCTGGAAAATCACGTGTTTCATCATAATTATTAATGATTTTTGATTCCAACTTAGGTTCTTCAAAATCAAAATCTGTTTTCTCAAATCCGATTTCTTTCAGACTTAATATTTTCTTCGAAGGTAGTTTAAGAAAATGGGTTTTATCAATTTTAACCGAAGCGTAATCTTTTTCAGTCAGAAGTTTTTTCCATTTGTTGGAGAAAGGCGTGTAAACTGTGTAAGGCTCGCCGTTATCTTTAGCAACTTCATTTTTTTCAAAAATCACTTGGTCTTTGAAATCAAGAAAATCAATCTTTTTCGAATTGAGAAATTTCTTTATTTCCTCATCTCTTTTAATGGCTGAAGGTTCATAATCACGATTAGAATAGACAGATTTAATATCATAATCTTTCTGCAATTGTTTGAAAATGTCCAAAGGTTTTCCGTGGAAAATCAGAAGATGGCTTCCGGATTCTTTCAGTTCCAGATTGATTTTTTCTAAGGCCTGATGAATGTAATCCACACGTCGGTCATATTTATCTTCAAGATGATTCAGGATTTCCTGATCGAAAATAAAAATGGGAATGGCTTTCTCGCCGGATTTCAAAGCTTCGGACAAACCTTTGTTGTCTTCCAAACGAAGGTCACGTCGAAACCAGAATATTGAAACTTTTTGCATTGATGAAGTTTAAAATGAATTAAAAACTTGATTGGATTAATAATTAAAAAATCGAAATTTTGAAAGTCTAAGTTAAAATATAACTTCTCGCAGATATTTCAGATTTAGCAGATTTTTAATTGAAATCTGCTTGATTTGCTAAATCAGCGAGAATCTAAAATTTATCAAATAAAAATTATTCCAAACTTCCCATATAAAACAATCCCAGACATTGTTGGTTTTCTTCGATTGTCAAAGAATCTGTGAGCTTTTCAACGATTTTTGGAGAACTCCAATAGCAACCGATATTATTCGCCGTGCAAGTCAAATACATATTCTGAACCGCCATAGAAACGGCCGAAATCTCTTCCCAATCCGGAACCAATCCACTGAAGTTGACAACAATCTAAACCACAACATTCGCTTTCGAGATTTTGAATCCAATATCATCATATTTCTTCTGAAGAAACTGAGCTTCCGCTGTCGAATTTTTATAAATGTTTTGAAGTTCCAATCCCAATTTTTGCTTTTCCTCGCCTTTGAAAGTTTTGAAACGCCAAGGTTTTGTGCGCTTATGATTCGGAGCCAGAACGGCGTTGCTAAGGATTTCGTCAAGAATATGTTGTGGGATTTCTTTGTCGGTGTAGTCTTTTGGGAAGATGCTCTTGCGCTCTTCTATGATGTTTTTTAAAATTTTAGCGTTTTCCATAGTCAAAGATACAAGAATCAAGGCAAAAGGACAAAGTGATAAGACTCACGCTGGAAAACTTCCATCATCCATCTTCCAACTTCCATCACTCTAAAAAACCTCCACAATTTCCTGCCCGATTTTATTAAGGACAAAGGAATCGCCGGCTTGCATTCCCATCATCGTTTGCGCCATTGGACTTTCCGGCGAGATGGCGTAGAAGCGGTCGCCTTGGAAGAAAAATTCCCCCAAAGAAACCGAAATGTAAAAACGAGCTTTGTTTGTAATGACCAATGAACCGAGTTTCACCTTGTCGGAAACGGAGTTCAAAACTCTTCGCATTTCGCGTTGCATATTTTTCAGCGAAACCATTTGTTTGTCCAAAAGATAAATTTCCTCCTGGATTTCTTCTCTTATCGAATCGTATTTTGAAGTTTTCTTGATGTCCCGGCTGGCTTCCAGAGAGAAGTTAAGGTAAAACTCAAGCGTTTTCACTTTCCCCGAAATGCTGTCATTCACAAAATTGCGCAACTCACTTTTATCGTAAACCGTCTTCTGCATAAATCCAATTTTGAATAAAGATAATAATTAATAAAATAAATAAAAAACCTCTCTAAAAATATTTAGAAAGGTATATTTCAACTATGAAAATCATAAATTATTCCAAAACCAGAACTGTTTATTTCTTGATAAAATAATTCCAAGTCGCTTTCGTAATATCTGCAATTGTTTTTTCCGTGTCTTCCATTGATTCGGTAATGTTTTTCAGATAAATGGAAAGGATGAAATGTTTTCCGTTAGGGAGTTTCACGATTCCAATATCGTTAATCGCGACACGCAGATTTTTCTCATTCGTTCCAGATATCCCTGTTCTGTGCGCCAATTCGGTTCCTGTGGGAAGTCCGGCTTTCATCCAAGTCGTTCCTCTTGAACATGCGACCATTATCTGATAGAGATATTTTGTGGTGGCTTTTTTCAGAACCTTTCCGTTGTAGAATTTATCTAATAATTGTGTCGTAGCAATCGGCGTTGTAGTGTTTATGTATAGATTTTCCCAGGTTCGCATTTGGTCTTCATTCATTTTGATGGTGAAATCTTTGATGCCTTTTTTATTAATGAATTTCTGAACTGTTTCTGTTCCGCCAATCAATTCCAAAAGAATATCGCAACCGTTATTATCGCTGTGGGAAACGGTGTAGCGCAACAATTGGTCTAATGTCAAATCCATATTTCCGTTGGGAAATTCTTCCCGGATTGGACTCCAGGTATCTTCCTTCAAATCTTCTTTTTTAATAAAAACTTTCTGATTCAAAGACAGTTTGCCTTTGTCTACTTCATTCAAAACCGCTAGCGCAATGTGGAATTTGAACACGCTCATCATTGGCATATTCATATTTCCATTGATGCTCAAAGTGTCTTGGTTTTCAATTCCTTTTAAAGAAATTCCGACCGTTGCATTCTTCGTTGAAATGATTTGATTAAGTTCTTTCCGAAGTTCAGACAAGTTTTGAGCAAACGTCTGAAATGAGAAAAGAGATAGAATGAGAATTATTATTGATTTTTTCATTGGAAAATATTATTTCAAAAGTTTAGAATCCATCACAATCTTTCTGATTTCCTGCTCAAAATAATAAGCAATATCAAAATTCTCATTCGCAACATTTTCCATCACGATAACGCTGGTTTTAGTCTTAGGATAATATAAATTCACCGCCGTAAAACCTTCGCTCGGATGAAAACCTGTGTGCCCGATTTCATTGATGTCCGCTTTGTCATTGATTCTCAAACCGTATCCGTAACCAATCGGATTTTCGCCGAAAAGTTGATGCGTTGCAGTCACAGAATAATTGGTCATCAATTTATAAGTTTCAGGTTTCAATAGTTTGTCATTGTGCAGACATTCATTCCATTTGGCTAAGTCTGGCGCGGTCACAATCAAATGACTTCCAAAATAATAAGAAGTATCAAAGCCTGATTTTTCATTCAATTTAAAACTTCCGTCTTTTCTGATGGTGTGGCCTTTTGTCAAAAGTTTACTGCTAATGTCAGTAGGATAGGCGCTGTCGTTCATTTTACATTTTTTGAATAAAGCTGTCACCAATTCCTGATAACTTTTCCCACTTTGCTTTTCCAAAACCAATCCCAAAACAGAATATCCGACATTAGAATAACTAAATTCCGTTCCTGTTTTCAATTTCAAATTCGGTTTCAAATCATCGCTGTAAAGTCCCGAAGTGTGATTCAATAAATGATGAACAGTAATGGTGTCTGCCCAAGCATATTTGAAATCTGGAAGATATTTTCGGATAGGCTGATGCAAATCGATTGTCCCTTTTTCAACTTGTTGCAAAATCAATGTTGCAGTAATCTGCTTGGCGATAGACATTGTCGAAAATCTATCCTTGATTTCCAAAGGTGTTTTCTTGTTGAAATCCACGTAACCAAAAGCCTTAGAATATTTTTCCTTTCCGTTTTGTTGAATGAAAACCACACCGTTGAAAATTCTGGGATTTGTGTTTTTGATTAAGCTGTCGATTTTGGCTGAATAATCGTCTTTTTGCTGTGCTTCAGCATTGCAGGATGTCAATAAAATAGCTACAACAAAGCCAGCCAGTTTGAAAAAATGTCTCATTTGTTTTTTGAATTTGGTTAAGTTTTTTTTGTTTGATTAATAAGGATTTACTCCAAAAGGTCAGGTCGTCTTTCCCTCGTCACTCGCACCGCTTCATCGTGCAACCAATCTTCAATTGCTGAGGTATTACCACTCAACAAAATTTTTGGAACCGATAGTCCTTTATAAGTTTCTGGTCTTGTGTAGATTGGTGGCGAAAGGAGATTGTCCTGGAAGCTATCCGTCAATGCACTTTGCTCATCATTCAAAACGCCAGGCAAAAGTCGAATCACGGAATCTGCCAAAACACACGCCGCCAATTCTCCGCCTGTCAAAACATAATCGCCGATGGAAATTTCTTTCGTGATGTGAAGGTCACGAACCCTTTGGTCAACACCTTTGTAATGTCCACAAAGAAAAATTAGATTTTTTTTAATGGATAAAGTATTGGCAATTCTTTGATTCAAAGTTTCGCCTTCTGGTGTGAGATAGATGATTTCGTCGTAGTCTCTTTGGGATTTGAGCTCAGAAATACAAAGGTCCAAAGGTTCGACTGTCATTATCATTCCTGCGCCACCGCCATAAGGCTCGTCATCCACTTTGCGGTGTTTGTTGGTGCTCCAGTCCCTAACGTTGTGAAAATGTACTTCTGCCAGTCCTTTTTCCATCGCTCTTTTCAGGATTGAGGTTTGGAAAGGGCTTTCCATTAACTCGGGAAGTACACTTATGATGTCTATTCTCATAATTATAATTGATGAATGATAAGCGATAAATGATCATTCATCAATCATCATTTATCATTATATTATTGTTCTGTCGGATTTTTTCTTGATGGCGCAATAATCAGCCTTAATGAAGAGTCTTTGTTGATGTAGCTCCACATCCAGTTGAAGAAAATTGCGATTTTGTTTCTCACGCTCAGAATCAGCATCAAATGTAAGAACATCCATAGATACCAGGCAAGAAATCCCTGAAATTTGAATTTCGGAAGATCCACAACGGCTCGGTGTTTTCCAATCGTCGCCATAGATCCGCGGTCGATGTACTCATATTCCTGCCAGTTTTTTTCGGAATCTTTCTTGAGGTTATTAGCTAAGTTTTTTCCTTGGTTAATCGCAACATTTGCAACTTGTGGATGTCCAAGTGGATATTTTGGCGTTTCCATATAAGCGATGTCGCCAATCGCAAAAATGTTGTCAAAGCCTTTGACTTTGTTGTATCTGTCAACGATATATCGGTTTCTTACGAGATTTTCTTTATTAAAATCATCAATGATATTTCCTGTAACACCAGCGGCCCAAATCACATTATTGGTGGGGATAGCATTGCCGCTTGCCATATGAATTATGTCTCCGTCGTAATCTGTTACGCGTTCGTTTTTAAGGAATTTCACACCGAGTTGTTTCAAGTAAACTTCGGCAGCATCTTGAGATTCCTGACTCATTGCTTCTAATGGTTTGTCACCAGCGCTTATCAAAACAATATTAAGGTCATCAAAACTCATTCTCGGATAATCTCTTGGAAGAATTTGGGATTTCATTTCAGAAAATGCACCTGCCAATTCAACGCCTGTTGGTCCGCTTCCTACGATCACGAGATTCCAATTGCCATCATCGCTGGATTTTCTTTCGATGATCATCTTTTCGAAAGTCATTAAAATATGATTTCTTATCGTAATGGCTTCTTGCGTATTTTTCATTCCCAAAGCCAAGTTTTGCATCTTCTGGTTTCCGAAGAAATTGGTTTTGCAACCTGTCGCAATCACGAGTTTGTCGTAAGTGAAAACGCCATCATCGCCAATCACCTTGTTTTCAGACGGGATGATTTTCTTAACCTCCGTCATTCTGAACTGAATATTTTTGGATCTCTGAAAGATTTTTCTGAAAGGGAAAGAGATGTTGGAAGGTTCGATTCGCCCAGTTGCCACTTGGTAGAACAAGGGCTGGAACATATGATGGTTCATCTTATCGATGACCATTACTTTATATTTGCCTTGATTATTAAGATTTCTGGCGAGTTGCAAACCTGCAAATCCACCTCCGATAATAACAATTTTTTCCCTCATTACGAATTTTTTACAAAATTAAGGTTTATTTTTTCGAGATTGAAGAAATGCAAAAATTGTGCTTAAAATTTATGAAAATTATAATTCTTGAAAAATAAAAAAGCCTTGCCAAAAATATGGACAAGGCTTGAAAATTTCAAATGGTGAAATTTAGTTTTTATAAAAACCTCCAGCAATGATGCCTGCTGTAAATGATTTTTGAAGTGCGCCACTCAATGAGTAGACAGAGACTTTTGAAGCTTCTTGATAATCTTTAGCATCAGAAATGAAAATTTTGCCGTCTAAGATTTCCAATGCATAAATGGTAGAGAAATCTGCAAAAGGTGCAATCGTGAATGCTGGAGCTGGAGTTGCTGGGTTTGAAACTGTAGTCACGTAAACATTGCCTTTGGAATTAAAAACAACTTGATTATTTTCAACGCTCAAGTTCTCTCCGTTTGCGATGCCTGCATATTTCGTTTCTTTGGAAATGTTTCCAGATGCATTGATTTGATAAAGATAAGTATCTGTTCCGTCTTGCGTTAGCGTGTAAACAAAATTGTCAGAAGCAACCGTTTTGCTGATTTGTCCGTGTGGAAGCGTGATGGTTTTTTCTACCTCATTTGTATTGTTGATGACAGAAATCGTGTTTCCAAAACCATAAGATGCGTGTTGAACAAAAACTTTGTTACCAGCAGAAACGATTCTTTCCACCGTATCTGTAAAAGTGATTTTCTTAACAAAACTGTTGTTAGCAGAATTATAGATTGCTACATATTGGTCTCCCAAATAAGTACTGTTTGTTACATAAAAGCTGTTGTTTGCAAAAGTAATGTAGCGTGGTTGCTTCACATTGTCTGTGATAGTCGCTGTCTTCGTAAATCTGAAACGGTTTACCACTTCAATTTTATTAGAATTGTTAACGATAATGTAAGCCTGGTCTCCTGAGAATCCAATATTGTTCACAACATCACCTAACGCTGTGTTGTTTACGGTTTTGTAGATGTCATTCTCGATGGTCGAAATATCAGATGGGATAAAAGAAACGCTTCCACTAGGCGTTCCGAAGTTCCCTTCATTGGTTACAAGAATTCCACTATACGATTTTTCCTGATTGTCCAAATCAAAATCATCGTCGTTACAAGATGCTACAAACAAAAGCGTTGATGCAAAAACTGCGGTTAAAAATTTGTTGAATTTCATAATATATTTATTTATTTTTTGTTCTAAAAATTTAGTTTAAGATTAATTGCATAATTTCTCTTCGGCATAAAGTAATAATTCACCGTTTCATAAATTTGATTGGCAATATTATTTACCTTAAAACCAACTTGAATATTTTTGATTGGATTAATATGAAGTCCCGCATTCAAAACTAAGAAATCTTTGAGAAAGTTATTTTCAAAATTATCCGTAAAACGCTTGCTGTTGTACAAAGCTTGGAAGAATAATCCAACGATTTTATATTGATAATTCGTATTGAAATTAACCTGATGAGCCGGAACATAACTCAGCTGATTCTTAGTTTCTTGGTCGATGGCTTTCGTGTAAGAATAGCTGATTTGAGACTTTAATTTTTGATTTGTCCAGTTTTTCCTGAAAGACAATTCCGCTTCCAAACCATAAAAATTGACTTTGTCAACATTGATTGGCGACCAAATCGCAGGAGTCACCGGAACCCATTGGATCATATCTTTCATTTTGATATAATAAGGCGTGATCTCCAATTTGAAATTTTGATAACTAAAATAATGCGACATCTCCGCCTGATACGATGTTTCCGCTGTCAAATCCGGGTTTCCGCCAGGCGTCCAAAACAAATCGTTGAAAGTGGGCGCTTTGAAATTTCTTGAAATATTGATTGAAGTTTGATACCAATCATTTACCTTATATTTTCCGCTTGCTGAGAACAAAAACGGACTTTCATAGCCTT